>DATGKJ010000043.1:0-6399 GCA_035294685.1 Terriglobia bacterium
GAGTTGCTGGAAGAGATGGGGCTGGCTTCAACGCCGCGTCTTCATGTGTGGAATAAAATTGACTTCCTCCCCGAATCGGCGCTCAGTCGCCTTTCATCCGGTCTTTGGGATGTTGCCGTCTCGGCCCAGACAGGTTCAGGCGTTCCCCAACTCCTTCGCCGCATCGATGAGACGCTCAATACAGACCCCATAGTTGAAGTGGATTTTGAACTGTCCTCGACCGACAGTAAGAGCCTGGCTCTTCTGCGCCAACGCGGCACGGTTCTTTCCGAGCAGTATATTGATCATCGGATTCTGGTTCGCGTCCGGCTCCCCGAATCGCTGCGAGTGAGCTTGACTTCTGGCCGCCTTGCCGCCACGGCAAGCTCCTTGAAATAGTTTTCACCTGATATTTTGCGGGTGTGAAGGCTGTGGAAAAAAATGTGGAAAACTCAGCCTCTTTCTTTAAAGCGTCGCTTGAGGCTCATTTTAAATTTGATAAATTAACCAGATATGAAATGATCTTAGTGCCTGATTTTCAGTAACTTAAAACCGCTGAAAGGCCTTTTGGCTGGGTGCTCGTTACTTGGTTCAATGTTAAATGAACGTAAAACACACCCTAAGTTTTGCACAATTGCAGGGCAGGACGCACAAAGAAATCTAGCCTCTCAGCCTCGTTTTCGCCGCGTCAAATCTGAAGAATTCCGGCGGTTGCTAGCATCCTAGCCTCGCCGCTGGAAGCTTGCCCCCGGAAAAGAACCTCTTGAGTCCGACAGTTTACTTTCCGCGCAAAGGTCATCCCCTACTCTCCTTCTAATTGCGCATGGAATATATCATGCACGCTAGTCGCACACAGCACGGACCATCGAAGCGGCGCGCTACCTTACCGTGAACGGAGTAAATGTAAAGCAGAGGACGAAGATCGCCAGGGCAAGAATCGCAAGATATTTCCGGCGGCGATCCAAAGGCTCGGAATCGATCAGCGGCGCCGGATGACGCAGACCGAGAAACAGCATCAGGACAGCCCAGAAAATCCAACCGAGCCAGCAAAAAACGCCAAGCGGAAGAAGCGCCGCAAAAAATCCAAACGAAACGTATCGATGTTTGCGCCCGAACACTGCGTAAAGAATATGCCCGCCATCAAGCTGGCCGATAGGGAGTAAGTTGAGCGCGGTGGCAAAAAGTCCGACCCAAACGCCGCATCCCACTGGCGTGAGCGTCCAGTGCGCCACGTGAAGCCCGGGATGGAAAAGGTGAGCCAGGAACGATATAGCCAGCGGATGACCCAAGGTGATGGTTCCAGGAGTGACCGGAACCATGCGATTCCCAGCCTGCCACGCCGCAACGATCAGCGCTGGAATCGCCACGACAAACCCTGCGATGGGGCCCGAGATGCCGACATCAAAGAGTTCCTGACGGGTGACAAGGGGAGATTTGATGCGGATGAAAGCTCCCATGGTTCCGATCAACGTCGGAGCCGGAATGAACAGCGGGTAGGTTGCGTCAATCGCATAGCGGCGGCACGTGAAATAATGCCCGAGTTCGTGAGCCAGAAGGATGCCGACCAGGGTTAGGGAATAAGGCGCTCCCATCCAGAGTCGCGCCGGACGGCGGAGCAGATCGGTGAAAAAGGATGCAGAGATATCCAGATCAAAAATGGGCAAATGCCGCGCATAATTGTCGGCCAGATGGACGCCTACGACCAGGGTGGTGAGAATGGTGAGAAGGAACAACACCACGCAAAAGGGCAACGATTGAACAACCCGGCCCGCAAGACCTCGAAGGGAGGCCCGTCCCAAATTGCGAGCGTCAACAAGGGCCGGCCTCACAAGGAAGGGCCGGGGAGCGTCATCCACTTCAAACCCGTGATTCATAAAAAAACGCAAACTGAAAGAGTTGTAAGGCGCGAAGGGGCTGCGCAAAACAGAGGGAGGAATAAGATCATTACCAGGCGCGCCGCCCGCCGCAACAGAAGGAGAGATAAGGGTTACATCGACTGAAGTTCTTTCCCAGGCTTGAAGCGCACGGCCTTACCCGGTGGAATGCTCACTTCCTCACCGGTTCTGGGATTCCGGCCAATCCCGGTTTTGCGGGGCCGAACGTTAAACACGCCAAATCCGCGCAACTCGATGCGATCCCCCTTCGCCAAGGCTTTTTTCATCGACTCAAACACGGTTTCGACTGCGGTCTCAGCCTTGGTTTTGGTAATTCCCGTGCGCTCCACTACCTCATTTACAATGTCGTGTTTAATCACGCTAATCTCCTGAAAATCCAAGAGCTTTCATCGTAGAGAATGCTCCTCGGCATTGTCAAGGGTCTTTCGCCTGTACTATGATGCTCCGCTTGACCTTAGCGGGACTTTGCAGATTCTTGCCATCGGCGGCGGCTTCTTGTCCTGGGTTGCTGAAAGAACGCCCAAGGCAGTCCTGAGTGAAACATTCCGTATCCGCGTGATTTTACAAAGGTAAGGATGCTTCGCGGAGTTTATTTTCAGTGAAAATGCAGAGATTCTTCCGCTTCGCTACGCTCATTGTCAGAATAGCAGGCACAAAGCTCAGCATGACACGAAAGGTTTTTTCAGCAACTCTCTCAGCAAGCTGGAAATCGGGCGCTTGGGGAGCGCCGCTACATCTTCTGAAACGAGGCGTGTTCAATGTCAGTTAAAAGCGATCGCTGGATTAAACGTATGGTTCGTGAGCACGAGATGATCAATCCCTTCGCCGAAAGCCAGGTGCGGCAAGGAGTTATTTCGTATGGGCTTTCCTCCTACGGCTATGATCTGCGGGTGGCCGATGAGTTTAAAATCTTCACCAACGTCAACAGCACCATCGTGGACCCCAAACAGTTCGACGCCCGCTCCTTTGTGGAGTTTCGCGGCCCCATCTGCATTATTCCTCCGAATTCCTTTGCCTTGGCGCGCTCGGTGGAATATTTCAAAATACCGCGCAATATTCTGACGATCTGCGTCGGCAAATCCACCTATGCCCGCTGCGGAATCATTGTAAATGTCACGCCTCTGGAGCCGGAATGGGAAGGCCACGTGACCCTGGAAATTTCCAATACCACGCCGCTCCCCGCCCGCGTCTATTCCAATGAGGGACTTTGCCAGATTGTCTTCTTTGAGTCCGATGAAGTGTGCGAGGTTTCCTACAAGGATAAAAAGGGCAAGTACCAGTCGCAGCAGGGAATTGTCTTGCCGCGAATTTGAAGGGGCGCGAATCTTTTGTTTAAACCTGCAAAAAGGTTCTTCGCTAAAACCCTGAGAGACCGTGATATCAGGAATTGGCGTCGTGAGAAGTTCCGCCGCTTGCCATTCGATGAAAGACCGTCTTCTCACCTGTAACCTGGTTCCGCGTCTGGGTTTCTTGTTCTCCCTCTCGCTTGTTTTGCCTGGCGCAAGCCTCCCTGCATTTGCAATGCGCGGCAGCCTGGCGCGGGCCATCATTGTGCCCGCCTTGACTAGCGGCATCGCAGGCACAAAACCCAGCCTGACAACCGTAAACCCGAAACAGTCAGCGGTGCGGCATCCGAATCCTCCGGTCTCCGAACAGGATTCCGAAAAAATTGGCCGCGAAAGGGCCTCGAAGAACGAATACAAGACCGGGGCGTACACGCTGCCCCCGGCCCTCCGGAAAAAAGCCAGACGCTACTCGCGCATTCAGTACGCGATCTATTTCGGAGGAGTTGCGCTGGAGCTTGTCATCTATTTGGCGCTCTGGCTGAGCGGCTTTGGAACCTGGCTGCGCAATCTTGCAGCCCGAGTTTCCAATCATTTGTTCCTGCAATGCCTCATCTTCGTGCCCCTCTTCTGGGTTCTGGTCAGCATTCTTCAATTTACGCTGGATTTCTATTCCGGTTATGTGGTGGAACATCGGTTTGATCTCTCCACCCAGAGCTTTCCTTCGTGGCTCGCCGACTGGGGTAAGGCGCTGGGACTCACCATCCTGGTAGCAATCTTCGCGGTTTGGATTCTATACCGTGTTATCCGGCGCAGTCCGCGGCGCTGGTGGCTCATCTTCTGGCTTATCACTCTCCCGCTGGCGCTTTTTGTGATGTTTATCGAGCCCTGGGTTGTGGAGCCTCTTTTTTACAAATACACGCTGCTTGAGAGAACGCATCCGGCGCTTACGACGCGGATTGAAGAAATGGTCCATCGCGCGGGCATTGATATTCCAAAGTCGCGCATCTTCGAAATGAGCGCCAGCGCCAAGACGCGCACGCTGAACGCTTATGTCTCAGGCATTGGACGAAGCAAGCGTGTTGTCGTGTGGGATAACACGCTGCGCGAATTGAGCCCTGACGAAATTCTCTCGGTGCTGGCGCATGAAACAGGCCACTACGCGCTTCACCATGGCCTCAAAGAGTTTACGCTGGATGAACTTGTTGCGTTGGGATGGTTTTTGGTGGGATTTCTGGCCGCGGCCGCCGCCGTTAGGCGATGGGGACCCAAGACAGGAATGGAAAACCTCGGAGATCTTGCCGGCTTTCCTCTTTTGATGCTGATTTTAACCGCGATCCTCTTTCTGGCATCGCCCATTTATTGCGGCATTTCGCGCTATTACGAACATCAGGCGGATCAATATGGTCTGGAGCTCACCTATGGAATCCTCCCGGACCCGAACGAGAGCGCTGTGCGATCTTTCGAGATTCTTGGTAAAAAGGACTTGACCGATCCGGCTCCAAATCCCTTCATCAAATTCTGGCTATTCATCCATCCTCCGCTCGCCGAGCGAATCCGCTTCGCCGAGCATTACAAACCCTGGGCCGAAGGCAAGCCGATGCAACTGCTGCATAGACCGAAACAGTAGCGCGTGGTTTGCTGATGGCCTTGTGGTTTTTTGGCGTCATCAGAACAAAGAACTGAAAAAGCTGCGGTGGTTAAAAAATGAATAGCACGCTACAAGACAGTCCCGGGTCCTCAGCCGCCTGAGCGGGAATCCCTTTGCAGATCAAAACCCCAGAGTCTCATCCGCCGAGGGACCGTAAGTGGCGGGAACCGGCACATTATTCAACCGCAGGTAGACGCCAAGCTGGGCGCGATGATGCACGAGATGATTTAAGAACATTCCCCGGTACGCCAGAAACCGCGAGCCGGTGAAAATCGGTTTGCCTTGAAAGCTCAGTTTCCAGGTTTGCTTCCAGGCGTCATCCGGCGTGTTCTGGAGAGTAACGCGCATCTTGGCGCTCGCTTCGTCAAAAGCTTTTAGGAGTTGAGTCGCCGATTCAAAAGGCAAAGGCGTGAAGCTTGAGTTAGAAAAATCCAGCTCGGGAGAGGTCAGCACGATATGGCCAAAGCTGACAAGCTGTACAACATGCGGCGCGAGCTTGCTCAGTGGCATCGATTTGGGATGCGGGGCAAAGTCCCTCTTATCCGCCGGAACACGTTCCAATGTAGGGCGCGTCTTTTTCATTTCCTCATCAAATTCGAGTAGTAAAAATTCGCTGATCGGCATGGATCTTTTCCTTTCGGTTTTAAATGTATCGCTATTGAGGCGCTGATTGATGAACGCGGAGCTGCAATTCTCTGGCTCCCAACCCGTCGAATGATATTTTAACCTGAACCAAGCCGCGCGAGGTTTTTTAACTCCGCGGTTCTCAATCCATCCTTAACTGAGACGGAATAGTCAATAAAGCCAGTCCAGCACGAGCGTTTCAAAAGCTTTTACCCGTTGAAAGATATGATCGTTCGCTTTGCGCCGATGGATCATCTGCTTTTTGCGGGAGTCCTGATGACGCTTGCCAGCCATCCGACCACGACTGTGGTAACGGCGC
Organism: Terriglobia bacterium; assembly: GCA_035294685.1. Classification (GTDB taxonomy): domain Bacteria; phylum Acidobacteriota; class Terriglobia; order UBA7540; family UBA7540; genus RH2-MAG17b. The sequence goes on from DATGKJ010000043.1 coordinate 5,752, forward strand.
CGATGGCCACATACCATGTCCATGCGACGTTAGTGAACACCACGACCCACAGCAGAACAGCTAATCCCACCAGGGCGCCTGTCAGCGTGCCTTTCCAATGAGCCTTCTTTGAGAGCACTGCCAACAGAAAGATGCCCAGCATGCTGCCGTAGGGAAATGACGCGATGGTGAGGGCCAGCACTAGAACACTTTCCCGAAGCAAATGAGCGGCGAGCGCGAAAACAATGAGCACAGCGCCCCAAAAAATCGTGATGGCGCGCGAAACGCGCATATAGTGCTTCTCATCACGCCCGGGCTGTATCCAGGGACGATAGAAGTCCATCACGGAACTGGAGGAAAGCGAATTGAGAGCCGCGCTCAGGTTGGCCATTCCGGCGGCAACAATGGCGGCAATCAAGAGTCCCGATAGCCCCGTCGGAAGCGAATGCACCACAAAAAAGGGATACACCTGGTCCGGCCTTGCAAATGGCCTGACGGGCGGATAGGCGTGATAATAAACGAAAAGGACAACACCAATGACCAGGAACAGCGCAAACTGGAATAGGATCACCAAGCCGCTCGAAAGCAGCGCGGCTTGGCTTTGCCGCTTGGTGCGGGCCGCCAGCAGCCGCTGGACGATCAGTTGGTCCGTCCCGTGACTGGCGCTGG
>DATGKJ010000044.1:0-5863 GCA_035294685.1 Terriglobia bacterium
AAACTTCAAGAACATTGATGTCTGCATCGATTTCACCACCCCGGAAGCCGTGGTGGAAAATATTCGTCGCGTGGCCAGCCTGAAGCGCAACATGGTTGTAGGGACCACAGGCTGGCATCATCGCTTGGACGAGGTTCGCAAGATTGTTGAGCAGGCGGGAATCGGCCTGGTGTATGGAGCTAATTTCTCGATTGGCGTGCAACTGTTTTATCGGGTTGCGCAGGCGATGGCGGAGACCGTCAAAAGCTTTCCCGCTTACGAACCGTATATCGCCGAGTCGCATCACCGATTCAAGAGAGACGCCCCGTCGGGGACAGCCTTGGAATTAAAGCGGCGCATCGAGCCTATCCTTGCTTCGCGCGACGTGCCAGTGGCGAGCATCCGCGCAGGCTACATACCTGGCACACATGAGTTTGGCTTCGATTCCGAGGCCGACACCCTCATCCTGCGGCATACCGCTCGTAGCCGCCAGGGATTTGCCGAGGGCGCTTTATACGCTGCGCGCCGGGTCGTGGGACGGCAGGGCGTTTGCGTTCGCTGAGATTCTGGAATAGCGGAGAACAGAAAGCAGAAGGCAGTAGGCGGAAGGCCGAAAGCGGAAGACGGGAATCGTGCAGGACGGAAAGAAGGCGGAAGACAGAAGATTCCAAGGGGATTTGAACGTCCTCAACAGTCTGTAGTTCACGGGAGGCACATATGGCGTTGGAGATTCGAGGTTGCGGAACCGCGCTGGTCACTCCTTTCAGCAAAGACGGCACGATTAACGTAGATGCCTTGCGACGGCTGGTGCAATTTCAGCTCCGCGAAGGAATTGATTTCTTGGTGCCTTGCGGCACCACGGGGGAAACTCCCACGCTGGAGAAGGAAGAATATCTGGGCGTCATCCGCGTGGTTGTAGAAGAGGTGGGCGGGAAAGTTCCCATCATTGCGGGCGTGGGGGGCAACAACACCCAGCACATCTGCGAATTGGCAAAAGAAGTCAGCCTCCTGGGCGTGCAGGGCATTCTCTCGGTGGCTCCCTACTATAACAAGCCCACCCAGGAGGGCCTGTTTCAGCATTTCAAGGCTATTGCCGAATCCACAAATCTGCCTGTCATTCTTTATAACGTTCCGAGCAGGACGTCCTCCAACATCGAACCGGCTACGGTTGCCAGGCTCTCAAAGATTTCCAACATCGTCGGCATTAAGGAAGCATCAGGCAGCATTATTCAGCAAATGGAGGTTATCCACGCTGTCGAACCGGGGTTCGCGGTGCTCTCGGGCGATGACGCCTTTACATTTCCTTTAATGTCGCTGGGCGGCGTCGGCGTGATTTCAGTAGTGTCAAATGAAATTCCCGGCGAGATGACCAGGCTGGTGCGCTTGCTGCTTGAGGAGAAGTACCGTGAGGCTCGGAAATTGAACGCCAGGCTCCTGCCCTTGATGCAGGCCAATTTCATCGAGACGAACCCCATCCCTGTCAAGGCGGCCTTGGCGATGATGGGGATGATCGAGGAAATCTACCGCCTGCCTCTCGTTCCCATGAAGCCGGAAAATCGCGCTAAATTGGAGAAAGCACTGATAGCTCAGGGGCTGTTGCAAGCGAAAGGGGCCTGATTGCGAATGATGGCTGGCGCCCTTCGCCTGTCATTCTGACGCTGAGCCGATTCGCTCCTTTTTGAATCGCTCTGAGCGGAGTGAAGAGGCTCACGGTAAACTCCGCGAAGCGGAAGAATCCCCGTATTTCACTCTGGATAAACTCCGCGAGGAATATCCATGGCAGTGATGAGTGAAAAGTGACGAGGAAAAGCAATTAGAGCCTCAGGTTGATTCTTTGCTCACCACTCGTCGTTGTTTTCGGGTCTTCGGAATGGCAACTTTCGGAGTTTTTGAGCAGCGTATTACGCGAGGGCTTTCAGTTTGAGGATCAAGCGGGACTTGTAGCGGGCGGCTGCATTCCGGTGCAGAATTCCCTTGCGAATCGAGTGGTCGATCAGCGCGAAAGTCGGCAGCAGCAGAGCCTGCGCCGCCGCCTTGTCCTTGGAATTAATCGCGGTACGCAACTCCTTAATCTGATTGCGCAGGCGGGAGCGATGTATGCGATTCCTTTCCGTGCGAACACGAGTTTGCTTGATGCGCTTTAAAGCCGAGCGATGATTAGCCACAATTCCTCCTGCAAAAGGCTCAGAATTAAAGATAACCGGAGACCTTACTTACCGTCAAGGTTGAGACACGAGGCGAGATTTCATAAACCACTTTGTGAATCGGCTTGCCGCCTGAGCGACGCCGGGCCGAGCCAGACGAGCGCCAGGACATCGATGAGAAAGTGGGTGGCCATGGAAGGGTAAATCGTGCCCAGTCGGATCACCGGATACGCCAGCAGCGCTCCGAGCGCCGCCGCCCTCAGAGTTCCGGAAGCTTTTTGATAGAGATGGGCCAGGCCGAAGGCCGCCGATGAGACGGCCCAGGCGGCGTCCACCGAGTGCAAGTATCGTGAAAGCTGAGAGAGCAGATAGCCGCGATAGATCAATTCTTCGCAGAAGCCCGCCGTGGGCGCGAGCAGCAGGACCGACCACACCTTTTCCTGTCGGGTGTGCGGAAGCAAGTGGAGCACCCAACGCGATTCTTCTGGCCACCAGCCCTGAATTTCTGAAAGCAGCGCCAAGCCCATTCCCGCGAGGGAGACGGCCACCAGAACCGCGGTCCATGCAAGAAATGAGGAAGACGCGATCGCCTTAAATCTCTCCCATCCTCCGGGGGCAGTGAGGCCGATGAGGACTGTCAGTAGGACAAGCAGCCACTGCGAGACGGCTGCGGAAAGATACAGCGATTTCCGGGGAAGGTGGAAAATTTCCTCCTGCCGCATCGTCAGATACGATGCGATCGGGATACCGGCGATTAAAACCAAAATCCAGATAAGGTTTAGAACATGTGAAAGCAAGGGCGTAGTTATGCCTGATATTCGGTCGCTCAAACCAGGGCTGCACCCGGAAAGGTTACCGCAGCAGATAGGCCCCTAAGACGGCACGGCACCGGTCTCGATAATCTTCGAGATTCTCCTGAGACCCTGACAGGAGCCAGTGCAGGCAATAACCATCCACCAGAGCGCGGATGGCGAGCGCAACATCTTCCGGTCTTACGGGACGAAACTGATGCTGTTCAATCCCTTCCTTCATGATGGCGACATCCCGTTCGCGACATCGTTTGAAGAAGGCGTTCAGCAGAGACTTGAACCGCTCCGAGCGCAAGCTCAGCGCGATAAAATCAAACAAAACCACATAGAGTTTGCGGTTCACTTCGGTGCTGTGGAACAGCACTTCCAGTTCCGAAGCCAGCCGCACCCGGGGCGATTGCTGAGCCTGCGCCACCTGGTCCAGCGTGTGATCCAACTGGGCAAGCAGCCACTCGAGGACGGCGTAGAGCAGGTCGTCCTTGGTCCGAAAATAGTAAAGCGCACCTCCCTTGCTCGACTCCGCCCGGGCTACCACAGAGTCAAGAGTGGTGGCCTGAATGCCTTTTTCCAGAATTTCGGCGAAGCCAGCTTTAATCAGGGCTTCGCGTCGGCGGCGAGCAAGCTCCGGATCAGCGCGGCGAGGACTCAAGTTTACTCCCGGGGTTTACAAAGCTCTTTGACAAGTTATTCTAGCATGAGCGTGAAATCTGCCAGCGGCTGCGAGCTATGAGGTCAGCAAAATGCATCGGTGCTAGACTCAGCACTCGTCCATTGACTCCCCGTCGGAACGAAAGGGCGAACATAAAATCCCGATTGAACCCTGAATCCATCCTATGACCGCGTTCATCATCCTTGCGATTTTTCTCACTCTTCAGAGTTTGTGGTCGTTGCGTGAGGGATTCCAGTTCCTGAATCTTATTCGCCGAAGTTGGAAGCGCTTGCCGGGGCCTTATCATCCACCGGCGGCGGTCATCATTCCCTGTAAGGGGGTGGACCCAAACCTGGAGGAAAACACTGCGCGATTTCTTTCTCAGGATTATCCGGCCTATCAGGTGATTTTTGTCGTTGCTACACCCAGTGACGCGGCCTGGCGCGCCCTGACAAAGATCCTTTCGGCGCATGCGGGCTCTGCGAAAGCTCAGCAGGTCAAAGCAAGCCTTATCGTGGCGGGATATTCCGAAACCAACGGCGAGAAAGTCCATAATCTCCTAGCGGGTTTGCAGGCCGTGGAACCCGAGGTGGAAATCCTGCTCTTTGCGGACATCGACGCGCGGCCCTCTTCGAACTGGCTGCGATTTCTGGTTGCGCCGTTGAAGGATGCCACAGTCACCATGAGCACAGGGTTCCGCTGGTACGTGCCTGACGCAAGCTTTACCTCGAAATTGCGCGCCGCATGGGACGCATCCATTGCGACAATGCTCGGGGAACACCGGCACAACTTTGCGTGGGGCGGCTCGATGGCCATCCGCAAGGCTGATTTCGAGCGGCTGAAAGTGGCGGAATCTTACTGGCAAGGCACGGTAAGCGATGATTACGCCATCACGCGCGCTGTCCGCAAGGCTCGCGGCGTAATCCGCTTTGAGCCGCGCTGCCTGGTCACCACGCGCAACGACGCCGGGTTCGGACAGTTTCTCCGCTGGGCTAATCGCCAGATCATCATCACGCGCGTGTACAATGCGCGCTACTGGAAATTAGGCGTGGCTTCCTACTCTCTTTACGCTCTCACTTTCATTCTGGGCCTGATCGTGATTCTCATGCCCGGCGCTACTGCCGGGCATCGCGTGACTGCGGCAGCGTTTCTTCTGGCGATTCTGGCTTTGGGAATGGCCAAGGGAAGCATTCGCACGGTGGCGGCGCGCGAAATGTTTCCCGAGGAAAAAGACGCCCTGCGGCGTTATGGCGCCTGCTACTGGCAATTGACGCCTTTAGTCCCCTGGGTCATGTTGTTCAACTTTGTTTCAGCCGCGTTTCTGCGCCGCATCGAATGGCGCGGAACGGTTTACGAACTGAAATCCATGCATGAACTGAAGGTGATCCGTCGGGAGGCATAGAAAAACGTTTGTGATGAGTGAGGCATCGCCACCGCTGCCTGGATGATCTTGCAGGGGACTGCGACGCTTCTTCTAGGAAGCGAATTCTTTCGCCACGCGCACTGTGTTGGCATGGATTCGGACAGTATCTTCTACTCGCCGGGCGTAGCCGCCTGCGAGAGTCACTACGCAAGGAATGCCTTTCTTCTGCGCCTTCTCGAAAACCATCCGATCGCGCCGCATCAGTCCTTCAATGCTTAAGCTCAGACCTCCCAGTTGGTCTTCGCGATAGGGATCGGCTCCCGCCACATAAAAGATAACGTCGGGCCTGAATTGCGCGAGCGACTCATCCAGACCCTCCTCCAGCGCGGCAAGGTATTCGTCGTCGTTTGTGCCGTCTTCAAGGTTGATGTCCAGATTGCTGGGCGGCTTGGGGTAAGGATAATTCCTTTCCTGGTGGATGGAGAAAGTAAAGACGGTAGGATCATCCAGGAAGATGAAAGCTGTTCCGTTTCCCTGATGCACGTCGCAATCAACCGTCATCGCAGTGCGTATCGCCTGGTCATTTTGCAGCCGGCGGATGGCCACCGCCACATCATGAATCACGCAGAACCCTTCGCCGTGATCGGGAAAAGCGTGATGGAATCCCCCGCTCAGGTTCACGGCCAGGCTATCCTTCAATGCCAGACGGCCAGCCAGAATTGATCCCCCTGCCGCCAGCCAGACTGCCTGCACGAGCTCCGGAGAATAGGGAACTTCCATGCGCAAGATCTCTTCATAGGAAAGCGTGCCGCGCTTGAGCTTATCGATATAGTCCTGATGATGAACTTGGGCAATATCCTCATCACGGGCGGGTTCCGGCTCAAGAATATCCTCCTCACTGACGACTCCCTCGCGCACA
>DATGKJ010000045.1:0-5848 GCA_035294685.1 Terriglobia bacterium
CGATTATAGGAATGCGAGCGGAAAAGCTCGCCCAGAACCGGAATATCGCCAATCCCTGGAATCTTGCTGAGCTGCGCTGTAACCCTCTGGTCCAAAAGTCCCGCGATGCCAAACGCCTGACCATCTTTCAGCTCGATCACCGTTTCCGCCCGCCGCGTGGAGATGGCTGGCACGGTGAATCCGGAAATGGTCACCGCATTGGTAAAGTCCAGCGAGCTGACTTCCGGCGCCACCTGAAGGCGAATAACGTTGTTGGGCTCGATATATCCGGTAAAGTCCAGGCGCACGCCGAACGGACGGAACTGAATGGTGACCGCCCCGATATTCACACCGCCTTGCACCACCGGGAAGGGAAACTCGCCACCCGCCAGGAAGCTGGCCTTCTGGCCGTCAAGAGCCAGCAGGTTCGGCTCGGCAAGAATCTGAAGGACATTTCTCGTTTGCAAGGCCTGGATCGTCGCGCCCAGGTTGATATCCGGCCGGAAGAAGAAGATGTTTAAGAGATTTGTCACACCAAAAGTCGTGGTAGTGCCGGTGGTTGGCGCGCCGATGATTCCCTGAAGTCGCAGCGGTCCGCCTCCCTCGCCTCCAGGCGGGCCGAACTGTTGAGTTGTCACGGTGCCCGGGGTGTTTCCCGCTCCGGTGCTGAGAATATTGAAGCCGAATTGATCCAATTTCACCCGGTCGACTTCAACAATGCGCACTTCCAGCAGAATCTGCCGCTGATGCGGCGGCTCAACCGTCACGGAGTTCACAATCTGCGTGGAATAAATGCCCGCCATTTTCACGAGGTCATCTGTAATATGCGAGTCGGGAACAATTCCGGTCAGGATGATGCGGCCTCCGTCTGCCTGCGCCTGGACCGGCAAATCCGGGTACGCCCGCTGGATCGCGGCACGCAGCGGCTCGAGATTCAGATCCACTGTCACATCCAGCATGTGGGATTGGCCGCTTTCATCCCAAAGGATCAGGCTGCTGGTGCCTGCCGCCTTCGCCTCCACCACCACCTGGCTCGGCGTGGTTGCGAGCGCTTCGATCACCGTCGGATTGCTCACCAGCACGCGCTTCAGGCGCGTCGCCATGTTGACCACCACGGATTTCCCCAGCAAGATATGGAGCGGCTGCGCCTCCGGAGCCGGGGGCGCAGGCGTTTCCTGCCCCCGGCTCCTGGCGCCCCCCGCCACAAGCGCCAAACCCAAAACGATGCCTGCTATTTTCGGAATCCCCCAGTTTCTCATTCCCTTGGTTACCCCTCTTTAGGCTGAACACTCACTGGCTGAAAAATGATTATGGACGCTGTCATTCCGAGTCCTTCACTTGTCATTCTGAGCGTAGCGAAGAATCCCTGTATTTCACTCAGGGTAAGCTCCGCGAAGGATCACGGCATTTTTTCAGTTAAATACAGAGATGTTTCGCTTCGCTCAGCATGACAGGTTGCAAAGGTTTTTCAGCAACCTGCTAGAATTTCACAACGCTTCGCTTTTCCCCTTGAATCATCTCGAGGACGTAAATATCCGCCGGTTTTGGCGCCGGACGCGGCTTGCGACGCGCCGCATGAACGCTTCGCACGGGAGCAGGCGCGGGCTGAATGCCCGTGACCAGCTCGCTCAGCCGGATGGGTTCGGTATTGAGCTTGTGCTGGTCCGCGCCGTTGCGCATGACGAACTGAATGCTCCCCTGCGCGCTGGCGAGAAGCAGCTTTTCCGAGTCCTCAGGGTTCAGAAGCAACGTCACCACATTCACGGTTTGCGGCTTGCCCTGAGGATCAGGTTCGATCTTCTCTCCGGCGGTCAGCACTTCCACGTTCTGGAGAATCGTCTGTGTCACCGGCCCCTGTCCCTGCCCTCCTGGCACATTGAAAGTCGCGAGCACGTCCACGTGCGAGCCGGGATAAAGGAACCCCGCCACGCCGACAATTTCATTGGACCTTACGGAAGTCGCTCGCATCCCGGGCGGAATCTTTACTGAAAGTCCGATCCCCGAACCGGCCACCGCCAGATCCCGCTCAAGCACTGGCTCTTTCATGCCCAGCGGGTAAATCAGCGGCCTTCCTACCACCTGTTCAATTTTGGAAAAAGAGCCTGGCAGGGGGACGGAGGCGGGCCATTCGACCAGGCTCAGGTCCTCGGCCGTCAGGGCCACGCCTGCTGGCAAGTCCTTGGCCGCCGCAACGATCTTGATCAGTTGTGGTCGCGCCGCGTTGTGCCGCAAGCGGCTGTAAAGAAGATAAGTGGCGCCGCCTGCAAAGACGAAAGCCAGAAATAACGCAACCAATATTCTTCGTGGATTCGTACGTCACCCCCGCAACAACAAAATTCCAAATGAATAGAGAGTCCCCGCCGCAATCGCCACTCCGTAGGGCAATCGCAAGGCGTCTGAACTTTGCAAGCTGAGTTCGGGATTTTCCTGCGCGCCTGAAGTCAGATGAAACTGAAGGAGCTTTCCCATATTCATGGCCGTACGCTTGACGCGCCCTTTAACCACCACATAGAAAATCGCTAAAACCCCGCCTGCCACAGCCGTGGCAAATACCACCATCACCGCATGGCTGCCGCCCGCGAAGCCGCCCACAGCCGCCATCAACTTGACGTCGCCCGCTCCCATGCCGCCGACAAAGAAAAACAGAAAAAAGATTCCGCCGCAGAATAAAACGCCCTCCAGGCCATCCTTCAGTGCGGCCCAGCCCCCCAGCCCCGCTCGCAGAGTCAATGCCGTCGCGACGCCGCCGTAAGTCAGCCAGTTGGGAATCCTTTTTTCCCGAATGTCTGTCACGGCGCCGCATACGGCGCAGATGAATGCTCCGATCAACAATTCCTTCTCCACAAAACGTCCTTCTCAACGCTTGGAAGTTGTTTCAAAACCCTTCAAACAATCAATGGCTTGGTGAAAACCCGTCAAACAGTCATCCTGAGGAGCCGAAGGCGGTTCCTTCACTTCGCTCAGGACAGGCTCTGAGTGAAACGAAGGAAGGATCACTGTATTTGCCTGGTTTCTGACAAATACGGGGATTCTTCGATCCGCTCCGCTCAGAATGACAAGTGAAAGCTCTGTTGCGGCCCAGCCGCGCTGCATCCTCCGTGCCCTCTGTGGTGAAGGCTCTTTCACCACAGAGAACACAGAGGTAGAGCTTTTCTACGCTTGTCAGGAACTAGGAAATGTACTTGCCCAGGATCGTTCCCACTGTGCTGAAAGCGCTGTTGATTGAGCTTGCCAGGCTGCTCATGCCCGCCGTTGCCGCAAAGGCCACCAGAGCGATGAGCAATACATACTCGACCAGCCCCTGACCTGATTCATCCTGATGCAGGCGAACCAGGGATTCCTTCAAAATGCTTGTCATGATTTTTTATCCTCCACATCCAGTCTTGAAATATTGTTCTCAATCGCCCCAGCCGCCCGCGAGATGCGTTGGCGAAGCAACTCGAACGCTATGCTATAGAGCAACTTACCCGCCAAACCCTGCAATCGCGTAAGACCCTCACAAAATGGGCCGAACACCTCAGGGTGAAAGCCGCCCTTGTAGCGGCGGTGTCTCACCGCCGGCCTTTATTTTCAATCACTTCGGCGATGGGGACATCGCCGCTACAGCAAATCTATCTGTCTTTTCACGCAGACTGTTGGCGCCAAGCGATGCCAATCTGGCGCGGGTGGGAGTGGAATGTCTGTTTCCACATTGAAAATAAAGGAGATAGCCCTTTTGTGTGGCCTGCATTTGGCGGCTTAATTGGATTTGAGGACTCAGTCAAAAATCCGGCAGTTGTTTTCCACAACGAATCCGCAACAGTTCAAACCCTGCATCTGAATACAATTGGTAACAGTTGCTCCGCGCCAATTCACCACGAAGGTTCTTTCTCCGTGTTCTCTGTGCCCTCTGTGTGAATGATCTTTCACCACAGAGAACACAGAGGTCACAGAGCTTCTTTCTCTGTGCCCTCCGTGAACTTTGTGGTAAATCCTCAAAGCTTCCCATTAACGAACCGGCGTATGCCATCTCGCAGCACAACCACGTTAAAATTGATCAGCAGGCCGACCTTGGACCCAGACAGCTTGAGATACGACAGCACCTGAGCTTCATGGATCGGCGCCAAGGCATCCACGGATTTGATCTCAACCACAACTGATCCTTCCACCTGAAGATCAATCCGGTAGCCACAATCCAGCTTGATGCCCTGATAGACCAGTGGAACAGGTTTCTGTTGGGCTACATTCAGACCCCGCCGGCTTAATTCGAACGCCAGACAAGCTTCATACGCGGATTCAAGCAGGCCTGGGCCGAGGGCGCGATGAACCTCGATGGCTGCTCCAATGATGTTTTCGGTTATTCCATTCAGTCGCTCTCGCTCGTTCATCAAAAACCCCTCACCACAAAGATAGTTTTCACCACGGAGGACACAGAGAGCACAGAGAGCACAGAGAGCACAGAGAGCACAGAGTTCTTTCTCCGCGCCCTCTGGGGTAAACTTTTCTTCATCACGGACACGTGAGGTCTTTGCGCACCATAAACAGAAAGCGCCAGCCTCCGGCAGAATGCAGCACCTTGCACGAATGATAATGTCGAAGCAGGTAGTCGCCTAGCGGATCGTTTGCCACATCCTCGATGGGTGTGTTTGGCCAGGAGGTCGCGATTTTTTCATTGAAGGCGGGTTCAAAAAGCGCGAAAGAAGTGCGGTCAGAGGCGATTTCGCGGATGGCTTCTTCCCCCTGCGCACGGGTATGCATCCCCGGCTGCAGGTAGTCGTAACGGGTGGGGCTATAGGTCGCGGTGAGATAGTAATAGAGCGGCAGATAGGGATAAACCAGCATCTTCGAGCCAGCGGGCGCATGAGCCTGGACATACGGAACCACCGAATCGGGCCTCGAAGTCTCCAGGGTTCCCCGCCGGCTTTGCAGCCTGTCGTGTCCGCCGCGCGCGCTGAACAACAAAGCCGCGCCGAGGATGGTAAAGGAGGCAAGAATCAAGAGCGTCAGGATGCGCCTTGCTGAAGCAGGCAGTTTCAGATCTCGGCCATCAAAAATCCAGGCCAGAGGAAGGTAGAACAAAGGCGCCAGATAGACAAAGTGAAGAATATCCGCGCGTGAGACGACGACTGAAAGCAGCAAGCCCGAAATGGCGCTTGAGACCAGCGTGTCATATCGCCATCGCTCGGGGGGCAGCTTGCGACGCCCAAACGGCGTGAGCCAGTAAGCGAGCAGCCCTAATGCTGAAAGAGGCAGAACGGGAATCAGAAAGCAGGGGGTGACGATCAAGGCGGCGATCAGGCGCTCAATCCACGTTCCGCCAAAGATGGCCTGCCGTGTTTGATCCGACCAGTTCTGATAGCCGAAGGGCACGTGATTTGCGGCTGAGTAATGATGCAGCGGCCAGAGCCAGTCCGCGAGCATAGAGCCGACCGCGTGGTGAGCAGCGAAGTACGCGATCGTTAAAAGAAAGGGCCAGAGAAAGCCTGCCGCGAGGCTAATCCATTCACTGCGGAGAGCGCCTTTCACCACAGAGGACACGGAGAGCACAGAGTTTTTTTCTCCGTGCTCTCTGTGCCCTCTATGGTGTGAATCCTTCCTTGCGAGCGTAGCCAGAGGCTTCCGGGTGAAAAAGTGATGCTCCCCGTATGTGCAATGGATAAGCAAAAACCCGATCGCTAATCCCAGCACCAGCCCGCCTCCTTTGGATTGCTCAAAGAGGCAGGTCAAAGAGGCAAGGCTTCCCGTGGCCAGCGCCCAGAGTGACGGAGACGAGAGGCGAGTGGCAAGTGATGAGTGACGAGTGACGAGTGAAGAGTGATGAGTGATGAGTGATGAGTGAGAACCGGCTGCCTTCTGCTTTCCGCCTTCCGCCTTCTGCCTTCTGCTTTCC
>DATGKJ010000046.1:0-7349 GCA_035294685.1 Terriglobia bacterium
GGATTCTTTCCGCCGGCTGGCGCTGCTTCGAGTTCTACGGGGTGTTGAAGCTTCCGCTTTCCCGTTCTTGTTGAAGCCGATGGTGACTTCCAGCACCAGAAAGAGATCGTAGCCTGCCGCCCTGATGCGCCCCATCACATCCGCAATCTGGTCAGATTCAGACAGGGACTCATTAATAGCGTTTCCCAATTCCTTGATCAGCCGTTTGAATTTATCGTCGAGTTCCAAAGAGCCTCCAAGTTTGGATTCTATGATTCCGTTCAAAAGGCTGTCAAGGTAAAAGGTGTCAGGGGGTGTTTCAGTGGTTGTTGCGGTGAGTGACTGGAAGCGGCATAGGTCCATGGACCTTCTGCCCTGAAAATGCCCCGTAATGCTGGCATCCCTTCGCTGCGCTCAGGGCAGGCTTTGTCCAAAGCCAGCGAGGCGCTGGCGCGGCATTTTCCCCGGCATTGACGATCGCAGTTCAATTTCTTACGATGGCAGGAGGGTGAGATGTCAAGGTTACGACAGCAGTACGCAACGATTGCGTGTCAAGGACTCAGCGGGCAAACGGCCAGAAGGTGAAGCGTTGAGCAAGTTGGCTTATCGACTGGGCCGGGCAAAGCGGCAGGCTCACCGCATCTTTGAATTTGTGCTGGGACTCTGCTTTTTGGGTCTGGCCGGAATTGGCACGGAGGCCTCAATGATCGAGTGGCGGCGCTACTTGAGCCATCCTGCGGCCGGCCTCTTCTGGTTTTATGCCTGCGCCGCGTTGACATTGATCCTGATCTTTTTCTCTTTGTATTCTTTCCTGAAGGCGCGCAGCATCCGCTAAGCAGCGCCGAATTCCTTGCCAGACAGGACGTGGGCAGGGAATATGAGCGTGCTTTTCAGCCCGCGAGTCGATCCCATGGGAAAGCTCTTCTACACCGAACGTGATCTGGACTCGTGGGATTGGGAACGCGATCTCGGTTTTCCCGGCCAATATCCTTACACGCGCGGCATTTATCCCACGCTTTATCGCAGTCGATTGTGGACCATGCGCCAGTATGCAGGCTTCGGCACGGCGGTGGACTCCAATCGGCGCTATCGCTATCTGCTTCAACAGGGCACCACGGGTCTTTCCGTCGCGTTCGATCTGCCCACCCAGATTGGCCTCGATTCCGACCATCCGCTTGCCCGGGGCGAGGTGGGCCGTGTGGGCGTGGCCGTCGATTCGCTGGAAGACATGGAAACGCTCTTTGCGGATATTCCGCTCGATCGCGTTTCCACTTCCATGACCATCAATGCCACGGCTCCGATTCTGCTGGCCCTCTATTTTGCGGTGGCGGAAAAGAAGGGAGTCAGCCTCAAGCGAGTTTCAGGAACCGTGCAGAACGACATTCTGAAGGAATATATTGCCCGCGGAACTTATATCTATCCCGTGCGCCCTGCGCTGCGCCTGGTGACGGATATTTTTGCGTTTTGCCGCGACCACGCCCCCGAATGGAACACGATTTCGATCAGCGGCTATCACATCCGCGAGGCTGGAGCCACCGCCGTCGAAGAGGTGGCTTTCACCCTGGCGAACGCGATTGGATATCTCCAGGCTGCCGTTGAGCGCGGGCTGAGGGTGGATGACATTGCGCCTCGGATTTCCTTTTTTCTGAACGCGCATAACCGCCTGCTCGAAGAAGTTGCAAAGTTCCGAGCTGCGCGCCGTCTCTGGGCTCGCATCGCGCGGGAGAAGTTCCAGGCGCAGGATCCGCGCTCCTGGATGTTTCGCTTTCACACGCAGACGGCGGGCAGCGCGTTGACCGCGCAACAGCCCGACGTCAACATTGTGCGCGTTGCGCTTCAGGCGTTGGCGGCGGCGCTGGGCGGGACGCAATCGCTCCACACGAATGCCCGCGACGAGGCGCTGGCCCTCCCCACCGAAGAATCGGCGCTTCTCGCCCTGAGAACGCAGCAGATCATCGCCTATGAAAGCGGCGTCGCCAACACCGTCGATCCTCTCGGCGGGTCTTATTACATCGAAAAACTCACCAACCAGATTGAAACGGAAGCGCAAACTCTACTTCAAAGGATCGAAGCCATGGGCGGTGTGTTGAGAGCGATTGAGGATGGCTTCATCCAGCGCGAGATTCAGCAGTCCGCCTATGAATATCAGAAGAAAATTGAATCCGGGGAACAGGTCGTGGTGGGGGTGAACCGATATGTTTCAGAGGCAGCGCCTTCGCCGCCAATTCTTCGCATCGATCCTGAAATCGAGCGAGAGCAAGTCGACCGGCTGCGCAGACTGCGCGCAAAGCGCGATGCGCCTCGCGTGACTGCCTGCCTGAAGGAAGTTGAGTCGGCCGCCCGCGAGAATCAGAATGTGATGCCGGCGATTCTGCGGGCAGTGAAGGCTTACGCCACGGTTGGCGAAATCTCCGATGCCCTGCGCCGCGTCTTCGGCGAGTATCAGCAATCCGCAATGAGTTAGCCCGCCTTAACCTTTCCTCTGTCATTTTGACTGCTTAGAGTATAATCTCTCTGCGCATCGAGCCTTTTGAGGCGCATCGTTAAGCTCAGCAAGGTCTTGTAATCGTCACACCCGATCGTTTTTGACAGCTTGTAAGAGAATTCGGAAAAAGGGAGGCGCAAAGCGGTCCCGCGCCTCCATCGTGGCCCTGCCGGGTTCGCGAGGAAGGAGTCTGATGAAGCAACCAGCAAATGCTCTGTGGAGTTGCCTGTTCATTCTCTCTGCGATGATCGCGGGTATTGTTCCTGCCGGAGCGCACGATGCCCGGTTTTACAAGGTCAGGTTGCCGGCGTCCTCCGCGCCTCAGGAGAACCTGGGTCCGCCGCCAGGAATCAGCGGCCAGGGGAACTTAAGGTTCCGCGTGTTGTTCACCTCCGCGCATCTACCGGAAGCGGCGCAGCAGGTTCTGGTGAAAGCCCACGGCGGATTTGCGGTTGACCGCCGTCCGGGAAAGGGGGAGACCTACTTTGCTCTTCCCGGCGCAGGGATTCTTCAAATCAGCCCGGATTTCCAGAGAATCAGGCTCCTGCCGACTGCGCCGGAGATGAAGAACGTCAACCTGCACGGCACAACGATCTGGTACGACAAGAATGGCAGGCCGTTCCTGGTGTTCCCTTCAAACGATGCCGGGAAGGTTTTCACCACCACGCTCGATGGCAAACTGGTGGACACGCTGAACGCTCCCACCGATGACGATGTCTTTGAATATCCCGAAATCCACGACTATTTCCTGGGAGGCGGCAATTTTGCCCCGACCGGGGTCGCCTACCTCGATGGCCTCTATTACATCACCACGGGTTATTCCAATCTCGATTACGTGCTGACCGCGCGAATCATTCAGACCAATCCTTTCAGCGCCATGTGGAACGATCTGGCGTTTGGCGGCAAAGGCGATGGTCCCACGCAGTTCCGGACGGCGCACGGCATCACCTTGGTTCCCGGCACGAAGCAATTCGATATTTCCGACCGCCCGCATTCCGAGATCAAGAGATTCACGCGCTACGGTCATTACCTCGGGACATTGAAAATGCCTTCCGGTTCCTTGCCCTGCGACATCGATTACCTGGGACATTATGCGGTGGTGGCGGCGCTGGATGGTCCCGACCCAAGCCGCGGCGCGCCGATCTACATTCTGGAAGATGGCAAGCTGGTTTCCACAATTGACCCGAAAGACGATTTGGGCCTCAAGAACTTCAAGCACATTCATAACGCCGTGCTGCGCAGGGTGAACAATAAGCTTTACATTATCGTTCAGGCATGGAATCCCGGCGACTTCGCAATCCTGGAACAAGTAACGGATTGAGGTTGCGGCAGGATATCGCTGTAGGGGCGAACGGCGTCCGCCCCGTCACTGTAGGGGCGAACGGTGTTCGCCCCATGGTGAAAACGACCGCCTATCCCTCGGGCGAAAACTCGGGCGCGCGCCGCGCGCCCCTACGAAATGAAATACGATTCTCGAATACATCATCGCCGTTCAATCCGCCTGCACGGCTACGATTATTCGTTTCCCGGCGCATACTTTATAACCATTTGCGCGTTCAATAAGGAATTTCTATTTGGCCGGATTGTAGATGGGCAGATGCAATTGAACGATTGGGGACAGATTGTTCAGACAGAATGGTTTCGGTCAGGCCGAATTCGGGGGGAACTCAAACTGGACATGTTCATTGTCATGCCGAATCACGTGCACGGCATCGTGCAATTTGTAGGGGCGGGCGGCGCCCGTCCTGTCACCGTAGGGGCGAGCGGCGTTCGCCCCATAGTGAAAACGGTCGGCTATCCCCCGGGCGGAAACTTGGGCGCGCGCCGCGCGCCCCTACGCATGCGTCCGCGATCATTAGCCTCGTTTATCGCAGGTTTCAAATGCGTCGTTACCCGACGCATCAGAGAAATCTCCAATGCGCCGAGAGCAAGAGTTTGGCAACGGAACTATTACGAACACGTCATTCGCAACGAGGATGAATTGAACAAGATTCGGGATTACATTGCCACCAATCCGTTGCGCTGGATGTTGGATCGGGAAAACCCAGCGGCTGCAATACCTCTTGATGATGAATCACCGTGGTTGTAGGGGCGGACGGCGTCCGCCCCGTCGTCAGCGATGCGCAAATTACCGTAGGGGCGGACGGTGTTCGCCCCACGGTGAAAACGGCCGGCTCGGGCGGAAACCTGGGCGCGCGCCGCGCGCCCCTACTTACCTTACCGATTGCCAATGGCCAGTGGGTTGCTGCGCGGGGCGGGTTGTGGAACTGCTTCTCCGCGCCGCGTCAGATAATAGTAGATGGCGGGGGTCACGATCAGCGACAGGACCATGGCGATCAGAAGACCGCCAATGACGGCGATGGCCAGCGGCTGCAACATCTGCGAACCGGCGCCGATCGCGAGCGCGAGCGGCAGCATTCCAACCACAGCCGCCAGCGCGGTCATCAGGATAGGCCGCAATCGCCGTCTGCCCGCCTGAACGATGGCTTCCTTTGCTGAGAAACCTGCGCTGCGAAACTTCTGGTCGGCGTCGAGCAGCAGAATGCCGTTTTTGGCCACAATTCCAATCACCATGATCAGCCCCATAAATGAAGAAAGGTTGAATGTGACGCCGGTGATGAAGAGGGCGAAAAATACGCCTGATGTGGCCAGCACCGCGTTGATGAGGATGGCGATGGGGGCGGAAAAGCTTCTGAATTCAAAGAGCAGCACCAGAAAAACCAGGATCACGGCCAGCACCAGCACCAGCGTGAGATCGTGGAACGACTGCTTCTGGGTTTTGTAGAGTCCGCCGTATTCCACTCGAATCGACGATGGAAGATGGAGATTGCTCATCACCTGCTTCACCGCCGCGATGCCATGACCCAGGTCCAGCCCTTCCAGTCGCGCGGTCACTGCGACGTAGCGCTGCTGATTATCCTCCAGAATCTCGGTCTGCCCGGGAAGTTCCTCGATGGCAGCAAGCGAGCCCAGATTGGCGGTCTGCCCCGTGGGGCTGATCAGCATCGTGTTGGTCATTGCGTCGAGCGACGAACGGACGGATTCCGGAAAGCGAATGCGCAGGGTGTAGGGGCGGTCATTGACAACCACCGGCTGAGGGGCAGTCACGCCATCCAGCATGGCCTCGGCTTCATTCGCCACATCCTGAGGGGTAAAACCTGCGTGGGCGGCTTTGGCGACGTTCACCTGGAAGACCACGGCCGGGCCGCTGGTGGTGGAATCGATGCCGTTATCCACGTCCACCACCGGATGCTTCCCGCCAACCTGGATATTGCTGATCGCGTCGGCAACCCTGGGCGCCCAAGAGTCCAGAAGGTGTGCGTCACGAGAAAACAGCATGATCTTGATAGGTTGCGGAGCGCTGGTCAAGTCGCCGATCATATCCTGCAGTTTTTGCGTGAATTCAACGTCCACCGCCGGTTCCTGCTGAACCACCTTCGAGCGGATTTCGTTCATGATCGTCCAGATGTCGCGGTGACGATGGGTTTTGAGCTTGACGGAAATATCGCCAGTGTTGGCTTCGGTAACTGCCGCAAGGCCCAGTTGCAGTCCAGTGCGGCGCGACGTGCTGGCCACTTCAGGAACCGAATGAACAATTTGCAGGATGTGACTGATCATGCGATTGGTCTCAGCGAGAGAGCTGCCAGGCGGCGTCACGTAATCGAGAATGAAGCCGCCTTCATCCATTTCCGGAAGCAGGTCAGACCCGATGTGGCGGTAGCAGAAAAAGGATACGACAATCAGAACCACGCCCAGGATGGGAAACCAAACGGGATGCTGCAAGCTGCGACGAAACCATCGGTCATATAAGCGGATGGTGCGGCCGATGGTTCCGCCCATCAGGTGTTCTTCCACCACCATCAGCCGCCTGATCTCCGTTTGTTCGGCGGTTTCCTCCGCCGGAACCGGCGGCGGGTCGTCTCCCCCGGCGGGCGCGAAGGTCATGTTGTGGTCCCTCTTCTGATGAAGCAGATAGATGCAAAGGTTGGGGGTCCAGGTGAGCGCGAGCAGCAATGAAGTCAGGAGCGCCACGCCGATGGTCACCGCCAGGGCGCGGAAAAAAACGCCGTCCACTCCGGTAATCACGATGAGTGGAACAAAGACGACGATGGGCGTCAGCGTCGAGCCGATCAGGGGCGTTGTCAGCTCTTTCAATGTCAGGGCGACGGCCTTGAATCGCCCTTCGCCCGCTTCGCGGTGAAGCACCACGTTTTCCACCACGACAATGGCGTCATCGATGATCAATCCGACGGCGGCTGCAAGCCCGCCCAGCGACATCAGGTTGAAGCTTTCCCCCATAAACTTCAGCGCGATGAAGGTGATGAGAATAGTGATGGGGATCACCATGCCCGCAATGAACGAAGACCCCCAGTCGCGCAGAAACAGCACCAGAACGGCGGAAGCGAGAATGATCCCGATGATGATGGCGTCCCGCACGCTTTTGATCGACTCGCCGACGATCCACGACTGGTCGTAGAAGTTGCTCACCTTCACGCCCGGCGGCAACGTCTTTTCAATCTGTTGCATTTCCGCCTTCACTTCATTCGCAACCTGCAGGGTGTTGCTTTCGCGCTGGCGATTGATGTTGATCAACACGGCGGGCTTGTTGTCAGCGGTGACGATGGTGTAATTGGGCGCAATCGAGGACGAAACCGTGGCGACATCTCCAATGTCAATGGGCGTGCCGGAAGGATCTTTTTTGATGAAGATATTGGCGATTTCCGGCGGGTCGTGGACCTGCCCGCTGATCAGCCCCAGGTACAACTGGTGATTGCGCTCGAAAAGGCCGGGTGACAGAATCAGGTTGGAGTTGGAAACGGCGTTGAGGATGTCGGAAATGGTGACGCGGGTCACCAGCAACTGAGCCGGATCGGGAGTGATCTGG
>DATGKJ010000047.1:0-7982 GCA_035294685.1 Terriglobia bacterium
TTCAGCGCTGGTTGTCTTGCTCGCGGGAATCACTTGCAGTTGAACATTGCACGCCGTCCCATCGTCGACTTCGACCTCGGTTCCCTGATCCTTCAGGCGGCTTATAAAATTGGGGTCAGTCCAGGCGTCCTCTTCAATCTGTTCAAAAGCCATCACCCGGTAGGTCCCGGGACGAATCCCGCGGATGACAAATACGCCATACTGATCGGTTGTCGTTTCTTTAGTCAGGTCGGAATCCTTCGCAACTTTGCCGCCTTCCGGCAAAAGAACAACCTGCGCGTTATTGAAGGGCTTGTCGTCCCGAAGGACCGTGCCGGAAACGCGCCCGCCATTAGAGTCAATCACAATCTCCAGCATTCCCGGATTCTGGCCCTCATTCACATCGAACCCATCCACGCGAACGTCCTGGCCGTTCAGAAGAATGCTTTTTACGTAGGCATCGGGCGGCAACCCCCAAACCTCAAGCTTATAGCCGCCATCCCCGACGTGATGAAAGACCACATTGCCATTCCGGTCGGGGGAATCTGTTTCTGAACTGAAGTAAATGCTTTGGTCGCGCGGTTGAAGAAACAGGCGAACGCCAGAAAGGTCCAGCTTTCCGCCAGCAGTCCGCACCTGGCCTTGGATGTCGATGCCCGGGGTCAGCGTCACGCTGAGTCCGTTAACGTCAGCGTTGGTTACATCCACCGGAACTCGCGTCTGAAGCTCAGTTCCATTGCTTACACTGCGGGCGATGAGGAAATAACTCCCGGGACGGACTCCGGCCAGATCAAATTCGCCTTGATGATTTCGAACGTAGTTCTGGCCGGTAAAGCTGAAGACGTTAGTCAGGGATCCGCCGCGCGGCAGCAGGAAAACCATAACGCCTTCGCCCGGTCGGTTGGAAACGGCGTTGAACACTTTCCCACGGATGTGGAAGGTGGGGGTTGGCGTGAGGCTGATATCCACTCCGGGAAGGTCGTCGCCGGCGGCCAGTTGAATAGGTGTGGCGCCGGATGAATCCGTGGTTGAAGGATAAAAGGTCTCCGGATAAGAAAGACTCGCCGGTCCCTGGCCAAACTGCCCGGCATTAAAGCTGGCGCTCACGTAGTACTGGCCGGGAGCAAGATCGAAGATGCGATATTCACCTCGGTCGTCAGTTGTCGCAAATCCCACTGGCAACAGTTGGCGGCTCCCTCGAAAATAGCGATAGCTCATCGCGTGAACCTGAGCATGCTCAATCGGATTTCCGTCTTCGTCATAAATGTGGCCGCTCACGGCTGCGGCGCGAGGCAAGCGGAAAGAAATGTCTTTGACGGCTTGACCGGGACGCAGCGTTAACACAGTGCCGGGGGAGTCTGGCGAGCGCTGATCGTACTGCATGCGGACGTATCCGGCATGGGATGCGCTAAGGGAATAGCGCCCCGGATCAAGTCCCTTGATCTCAAAGCGCCCGGAAGAGTCTGTCAGAGCGTATCGGGGCTGGGCTTCCGCGCCAAGGGCTCGGAATGTCAGAACAGCCTTCGCAAGAGGCATTCCGGTGTCAGCGGCGATAACGGTTCCTGCCATCGAGCACGTTTCAGGAGGTTTGGCTGGCGCTCCAGACGGGACTTGTGGGATGCCTTGCAGCAAAAGGAGTGAGAGAACGAATGGGCTTAGACTGAGGCGCATGGGCGCACCCCCCAAAAATCTAAGCTATTTTATCACCCAATACGCCTCGGTCTACAAATGGGTGCGCGTTCTCTATGAATTGAGGCCATCAGGGCCCGCAACGGCGGAAGAGTTGATCGAGCAATTCAATCGCAAGGTCAATTTCATCGCGCGTGATGGTGAAGGAAGGCGCGAGAGTGAAGACGTTTTTATAGTAGCCGCCCACGTCCAGCACTAATCCGTATTTTTGTCTGCCGATCTGAAGGTCGCCTTTCAATCCCTCCACAAAGATGCGATCTGTCAGTTCACGATCCGGAGTGAAGCCGTCTTCCTTGCAGACCTCGATCCGCAAAGCGAGCCCGATCCCATCCACCTGGCCGATCACGCCCGGATGACGCTGCTTGAGCTCGCGCAGGCCCGCCAGGAAATAGGCTCCTTTCTCGTTCACCATCGCCTCGTAATTTTCCTCTTCCATCATTTTCAGGGCTTCGAGCGCTACGGCCATGCCCAGGGTATTAGAAGAAAACGTCGAGTGCGTGGAGCCTGGGGGGAAAAGTTCGGGGGCGAGCAATTCCTCGCGCGCCCACAGGCCGGAAAGCGGATTGAGGCCGTTCGTGAGCGCTTTGCCAAACACGATGATGTCGGGCGTGATGCCCCAGTTCTCAATCGCCCAGAATTTTCCGGTGCGATAAAAACCCATCTGAATCTCATCATCGACGATGAGAATCCCGCGCTTCCGGCAGGTTTCGGCGAGCCGCCTGAAATAGTCCCTGGGCGGTATCACGTATCCGCCCGTGCCTTGCACGGCTTCGATATAGAAGGCGCCATATTCGGACTCGCGGGCTTTCGCATCCCACACGCCGAAGTATTCGCTCTCAAAAAGCCTGGCGAACTGGTCCTGGCAATAAAGGTTACAGGTTTCAGGTTTCAGGCTGTAGATGCAACGGAAGCAATAGGGATAGAAAACAAACTGCCCGCGATCGCTGAAGTGTCCGTAGCGGCGGCGATAGCGATAGCTTGACGTGATGGCTGAGGCGCCCAGCGTTCGGCCATGATAGCCCCCCATAAAAGCAAACATCAGGTTCTTACCGGTTGCGTTGCGAACAATCTTGAGCGAGTCCTCAATGGCTTGCGAGCCGCCTACGTTGAAGTGAACACGGCCCTTCACGCCGAAACGTTCCTCACAATAGCGGGCGATCCGCGCCGCGACTTCGACTTTTTCAGCGTGGAGATACTGACAGGCAAGCTGCGGCAGGCAGTCCAACTGGCGCTTCAGGGCATTATTCAGCCGCTGGTTCTTGTATCCAAAACTCGCCGCCGAATACCACATCTGAAGGTCGAGGTAAGGCGTCCCGTTTTCATCATAGAGATAACTACCTTCGCAGCCGACAAAGACCTTGGGAGGATCGACGTAATGCACCGTATCGCCATAAGAGCAGTACTGCCTCTCAAGCGCAAGCAGATCGGCGGCTTTAAGGGTTTCTGAAGTGTCCAAGCTCTAAAATCCTCCTCACTCGTTCGCTGCAAAAGCAGCCAGCGCCCGACTGCGTTCGGTCTTCGCCGTTTCATCCGTTGTGTGGCTGCCCAGCCATCCTGCCAGCGCGCATTCGATATCGTCAAAAGTGTTGAAGGGGCGCGCAGGAATGCCCTTGGATCGGCAGAAGTCGAGAAGCGGCTGGCGCGCGCAGACGAAGTCGGCTTCCGCCACCGCATGGCGGTCGGAAAGGCCGTCGCCAATATAAATCACCGGCCAACGATCTTCTCGCAACGCGCGAATGATCTGGGGCTTGCAAGTGGCGCAGCCGTGAGCGCAGTTCGCTGTGGCATGGGGAAAAGAGACGGCAAGCCGGCCTTTGATAAGGCGTCCGGAACTCGAATAAAAGTGGATACCATTCCGCCCGCGGCTATGAAGGCCAGCGTGCGCCAGAACCCGCCGGATGACGCAATCCAGGCCATCACTCACCACAACGAAAGGGATTCGACTCCGTTGCACAAAGCGAACAAACTTTGCAAACGCAGGGTCTATGGGAATGGAATCGATCAGCGCGTTCAGTTCCTGCGCAGAAGTCTTCACCAACGCCAATTGCCGCTCAAGGCACTCGCGGGAGCCAATGGTTCCCGCTGTCCACAAGCTCTCAATTTCCCGCCAGGCCGGATCAGCCAGCCGGATGAGAATCTCATCGGTCACATCGACCCGCGTGATGGTGCCGTCGAAGTCACAAAAGATGATAGGTTCTGGAGGCGCTGAAGCATCCACGCCACGATGCGGCTGGATCATGGAATTGTTTTGGAGAACCTTTCTCGGTCTCTTTTCACCCGACGCGCTCATCCACCAGGCGTTTGGGCTTTCTCCCCTGGGCGAGCGTGCCCGGAGGCAGAAACTTGAAGGACAGCCGATACATGCCGCAAACGTGATTGGCCCAAATCTCGGGATAACGCGTCTCCAGATTTCTCGAGATCGTTTGCTCAACGCGCCGGGGCTCAATCCCGTTGGTCAGTTCAAGGCGAAACTCAAGAACATCCCGCAAACCTTCCTGCCGGACGGCCACCTGCCAGTTTTCTCCGATGCCTTCCACGTCATGAAGCACGCGTTCAAAAATGGCGGGATGCATATTGCCTGCTCCCATCACCACCATTTCATCGCGCCGACCTTTAATCATATCGATTCGGCGAAGCGGCGCTCCGCAGGGACAAGGCTCTTCCAGGAAGCGCGTCACGTCGCGGACGCGATAACGGATGAAAGGTTCGGTGCGGCGCGAAAGCGTCGTCATCACCAGTTCGCCATAGCCTTCGTGGTCCGGATGAATAATCTCAAACAGGAAATTGAACTCATCCACGTGGTAGCCCCGTCCCCGCCGGCATTCCATGCCGATGCCGCCGCCCGCTTCCGTTGAGCCGTAGCCCAGAATGACGGGAGCTTTCCACACGTCCTGCACATAATTGCGGTAGACGTCGGTCATGCGATCGCCGGCGGCCATGATGAATTTCAGGGGGAAGGAGCCTTCCTTTTCAGCAATCTCTGAGAGGCTCACCAGCCAGGTGGGATCGGCGATGATCACATTATAACGGTAGATTCCCATGCGCGAATAAAGCTCGCGCGGCTGCGGCTTGCCAATGGCGGAGCAGAAAACCCCGAGATGCTTGCAGGCCAGAAAAGTGACCCAACTGCTCACCCAATAGCCTGCGTCGAAAGTGCACACCACGCGGTCACCCGGCCGCAGGCCGTTTTCCCAGAGCGCTGCGGCCTCGTAACGGGCCGAATGTTCCAGTTCATCGTAGGTGAAATAGATTCGCTTGGGAGGTCCGGAGGTCCCTGTTGTCTCAAAAACCGCCTGCGGCGGGCCGCAGAGAAAATCCTCCGCAGGGTGTGAGATGAGATCTTCCGACGTGGTAAAAATATCCCTCAGGTCTTCGGGCCTGCGAATTTTCAGAGCATTCAGGCCCCGCTCATGCAATTGGTCAGCAAAGAATTTCTGGTGTCGGGCCGCATGGCGCACCACGCGGCGGAACGCATCTTCCTGCATCCGGCGAATCACCGGCCGGGGCGTGAGCTTGCCCCACCGGGTCAGGGAAGACACGGAATTGCCAATGACCGCGCGCTCGAAAAACTGTTTGAATGCGCTCAACATGTCTTGTCGCGGCGGCGTCCCTACGCTTCGCTCAGGGCGGGCTCTCGCCGCCGAACTGATTGAAAATTAAAACCGGCGGTGAGGACACCGCCGCTCCAGCTATAACTTCACAAAATTTCGCGAACCGTTCGCGCCTACATCAGAAACGCTGATTCCCCCGCATGGAGCGGCGGCGGAGCAAGCAGATCAATGTAAGTCGCTTTTTCCAGCAGCGCTCTGCCAACCTGCGCGATGGCATGCGCCGCATCGGGGCGAGCAAGTTCGCGCGCTGCCCGCGACATGCCCTCCCGCTTTTCCGGCTGGTTCAGCAAATGCGTCACGAGCGTGGGTATTTCCTCCAGGCTCGGAGCGTGCGCGGCCACTTGATGCTCAACCAGATACTGAATGTTCCGCTCTTCCGGACCTGGAATCGGATGCATCAGGATCATGGGAAGGCCGGAAGCGAGCGCCTCGGAAACCGTCAGGCCGCCGGGCTTTGTGACCAGCAAATCTGAAGCTGCCATCAGTTCCGGGATGCGGTTAGTCCAGCCAAAAGGGAGAAGGTCGAGAGCGATTTTTCCGCGCAGCCGCTGAAGCCTGCCGAGCAACGCCCGGTCGTGGCCCGCCACCGCAAGCACCTGAAGCTGCAAACCGCAGTGTTCGAGATATGTGGCCACCTGGTCGAGCGGCGCCATTCCCATTCCGCCTGCCATCAGCAGCAGGACGTGCCGGCGCGGCTTCAGTCCCAGCAGGTTCCGCATTTCCGCCTTGTTGAAGGGCAGGGCGAAAACAGGGTCAATGGGAATCCCGGAGATCAGGATGCGATGCGGAGAAATCCCCCAGCCAATCAGTTGTGCCTTGGCTTGCTCTGTGGCGACACAGTAAAAATCAATCTCAGGCTGCACCCAGGGCGGCTCGGCCTGAAAATCAGTGAGCACCGCCAGAATCGGCGAGGAAAACCAACCCTCGCGCTTGCCGAGCGCGGCGATTTCCGCTGCGCCAATCTCGGTCACAACCACCAGGTGCGGAGAGAAGGCTTTAAACTCGCGCAGCACCCTCGCGCATCCGCGGCGGAATATCCAGCGCGGCGCCGTCGAGCGGTGTCGCTTCCGCTGGCGCCTTTCATAAAGCGCGCGCCAGAGTTCGCGCCGGTAACGCAACATCCACCAGTATGGCTGAACGTAAAGCCATGGGAACCAGGATTCAGCCAGCGCGATGGCGTCCAGAGTTCGAATTTCCAGTTGATCCGCGCTGTCCGCCAAAGCATCCCGGACAACTGAGGATGCCTGAACGTGACCCGAGCCCACACTGAGAGTTAAGATGAGAATCCTTTTCGCAGCATTCGTCATAGTCGTTCAGAAATTTGGAGCAAAATCAGAGCTCAATTTACTCAAAACGGCGAACCAATAAGACCGCATTCAGCCCGCCGAATGCGAAGGAGTTGGAAAGTGCAATACGCACCGGCATTGAGCGCGCTTCGTTGGGGACGATATCCAGATCGCATTCGGGATCGGGCTCGGTGAAATTGGCCGTGGGAGGCACGGCGCCTCGTTGAATGGCAAGCACCGTAGCCGCCAGCTCGACGGCGCCGGTCGCCCCCATCACGTGACCGTGCATGGATTTGGTGGAGCTCATGCAAAGGCGGCGGGCATGCTCCCGAAAAACCTCTTTAACAATGGTGGTTTCTGTTGCGTCGTTCAGCCGTGTTCCTGTGCCATGGGCATTGATGTAATCCACCTCCTCAGGGTTAACGCCGGCTTCCTGAAGGGCCATGCGGATGGCGCGCGCCGGCCCGTCGACGGTGGGTTGCGTGATGTGGCCGGCGTCTGAAGTCATGCCGAAACCGCTTATTTCCGCGTAAATTTTGGCCCCGCGCCGGCGGGCATGGTCCAGATCTTCGAGCACCAGCGTAGCCGCGCCTTCGCCAATCACCATTCCTTCGCGGTCGCGCGAAAATGGCCGGCACGCCCGGCTGGGGTCGCCGTTGCCGCTGGCCAAGACCCGGACCGATTCCCAGGAGCGCATCATGCCGTAGGTAATAGGCGCGTCCGTGCCCCCGGCAAGCATGATGTCGGCCAGGCCGAACTTGATCAGGTGATAGGCTTCACCGATTGCATGGCCTGATGAGGAGCACGCCGTCGCGGTGGCGAATGAAGGGCCTTGCGCTCCATACTCCATGCACACCTGCGAGACGGGAGCGTTGTGCATGATCTTCGGGATTGTAAAAGGATGCAAGCGGGTTGCCTGCCGGGCGTATAAATTGAGATATCCGTCATCGAGAGCTTGCGCGCCGCCCATTCCTGAGCCGAGCACAACGCCAAAGCGCGGGCGCTCTTCCTCCTTCACTTCAAGGCCGCTCGCACGCATGGCTTCCTGGGCTGAGAGCAGCGCAAATTGTGTGAATCGATCCAGTAAATCGAGTCGTTTTGGAGGGAAGTGATCGGCAGGATTATAGTCGGCTATCTCGGCGCCAATCTGCACGCTTAACGCGGAAGGATCAAATTGCGTGATCCGATGAACTCCCGACTGGGCCTTCATAAGGTTGGAAAAGAACGCTTCGACATCCTTCCCGATGGATGCAAATACGCCCAGACCTGTAATGACCACCCTTCGCACAGTAGTTCCTCGCCCTCATTCTCAGTTGCCGGCAGCTTGCGCTCCGCCTTTCGCCATCGCCACCAGGTCGGAGATATCCTTGCCTTCCAGGACGCGGGTGAGGCTGTCCGTCACTTGCCGGACGCTTTT
>DATGKJ010000048.1:0-17823 GCA_035294685.1 Terriglobia bacterium
TCTTCCATTCTGTGCCGCTTACCGTTCTGCAGCCGCGGACCGGACTGGCGCTGCAACTGACGCCAAAGACCGTAGTGCGCGGCGGCATTGGCATTTTCAGTGACCTCCTGCCGGGAAGCGTTGCCGACTCGCTCGGCGCGAACCCTCCTTACGTGAACACCTTCCAGGGTGGTCTGCTCGGGACCGTCGGTGGCCTGGCGGTTGCGCCTGGCGTGCCGGAAAGCGCCATTGATGCCACCGCCGCGGCGAACCAAAACTTCCTGACCGGCTTCGGGCAAGGCGAGCTATCTTGCGCATCGCCGCTGGCGAAATCCGGCGCCTGCCTTCCGCCTGTCTCGATGACGGTTGCACCGGGAGGCGAACTCACCGAGCCGTATTTTGTGCAATGGAGTATTGGCCTCGAACACCAGGTTGGAACTACTGTCGGCCTGACTGCGCAGTATGTGGGCACACGCGCCGTTAACCAGCCTTACTTTAGCGAAGTGAATGGATACCAAACCGTGTGTCCCGGCTGCTTCGCGCCGTTCCCTTACGGGGCGCCGCTCGATCCGCGATTCGGGGCAGTTGCGCAGCTTAATACAGGTGCGACGAGCGATTACAACGGGCTTCAACTCACGGCTGAAAAGCGGCTCAACCACGGCCTGCAAGGACGCGTGAACTACACTTGGAGCCATTGTACTGACGAGGTTTCGAACGGCGGATTCCTGGCGTTTTCCGCTGGCGCGCTTCTCTTCCCACTCCCAGGAGAACTGGCCCGAGATCGCGGTCCATGCGATTACGACATCCCGAATAATCTCACTGCCCAATTCGTGTATGAGCTTCCCTCGAGGCACTGGCACGGTCGCTTCTTGCGTGGGATGCTCAACGGCTGGCAGGTGTCGGGCACTGCTTTCTGGCACAGCGGCGTGCCGTTTTCCGTCATGAGCACCCCGTATTCGGCGAATGGCAACGGAATCATCAATGGCAGCGGGCCTCAGTTTGCTACAGTCGTTCCCGGCGTGCCGCTTTATGAGCACAAGCCGATTGCCGGCCTCACTCCGCCCGGAACCATCCAGTGGCTCAATCCAAACGCCTTCATTTCGGCAGTTAATCCCAGCACGGGCGCGTGTACGGGAGGCGACAGTGTAGCCGATTGCCAGTTCGGAACACTCGGTCGGAACGCCCTGCGCGGACCCCAGTTCGTCTGGAATGATTTTTATCTCACGAAGTGGTTCACGCTTTCCGAGCGCCTGCGCCTCCGGATCGATGCCCAGTTCTTTAATGTGTTCAATCACCCGAATTTCGCGGTTCCCACCAACGTGTACGCAGGAATTCCCGGCAATCCAGCCACACAGACCGGCTTTGGAGTGCTTTCCTACACCACGGAGCCGCCGACCGGATTGCTCGGCGTGGGCCTCGGCGCGGACAGCTCGACCAGGATGATCGCGGTTCAGGCGCGGCTTGAATTCTGACTGAAACTCTTGCCGTCACCCGCGTTTTCGCCAAGTCACTTCAGATACCCTAGGGGACAACCTCGATAAACATTAACCTGCGCAATATGTGCGTCTGCAACCTACGCCTAAACGCAACAACCGCTTGACCCCCTGCTGGTTGCGCTCCGGTTTCTTGTGTGTCCTTTGCTCTTAACTGGCTCGGTCACCTCTGCTTTCCGCGCCCGTTCTCGCGGGCACGACTTCGTGGTCTTCCCTGTACGGGCCGGACTCACGCTCGGCTTCCCGCTTCGCCGGCCCCGAAAAGGTGATCTTCCGGCGTCTTCCGAGCGGGTTGGAGCGAAATCCGCCTAGATGTTTTGTCAACTGCGTCCTTGAGCCGAGGACCAATCCGGTCTTCTCGTTCTTCTTGTACAGACATTGAGGCCCGCAACCTGCTGCTTCATGAGCCACTTACGTCCATGTGTTTGCTGGGCTAGCGGTGTTCGCACGACTCGTGCAGCGTCGGCGCCGCAATACGCGGCTGCCTCCTTTGCACGTAACGCAACTGGCAGTATCCTGTGCCGGTAACCCGCTTCGTTCAACTTTGTTTCGCGAGGTGATTATGCCCAGCCGGGAGTCAAAGCCCGCATCGATCGGTGGACAGCGATCGTCGGCGATTGGTTTGTGGCGACCAATGCCGTTGCACATCTGAACCACGGCTGCTCTGTAGACAACGTGCTTTACGATCTGATGACCTGCCTTTCGGGACTGATTGTTAGCACCACCTGTGATGCAATCGAGTGCGATTTCAGCCGGCCAAGAATTCTCTTGGATAAACCTTCACCTGCGGGGCACGGAGCGTCTCGATGCCAGGAACTGGCGCGAGGGGCAGGGAAGGTTTCCGGTCTGGACGGACGCGCACCCGTGGGGAGCAGGCAACACTATGATGGAACGCTGGCTACGCTAGGCCTTGGAGGTGCTGATGTTCAGCAAGGTTAGTCAGAATAGGGCATGGGAGCCCAGCAAACTACAAAAGCGAGTTGATGAAGCGGCTCGCCAGATGGCCGATGAGGAGGCGGCACGGATCCCGTGGCCGCAATTGCTGGAGGCCCGGCAGTCATACGTGAAATGGCAGGCATTCCAGCACTGGGTTCGAGCCATCGAAGAGACCGAACGCCGCTTGCCGGAGTGGCTGGCACACGTTGTGAAGAAACGCTGTCCGGGGTTCGAGCAATTCCTCTCCCAGCAGAGGACAAAAGAACGCCGATGGCCTCAGCCCGCCTGGTACTACCTTCAGCAGTGGATTGACGAGCGTATCTTCGCCAAGCCCCGCCGGGAAGGCTGGATGAACGCCGTGGGCTATTACGCGGTGCGTGACCTTGCCGCGTTGCGTAACGACGCCTACTGGTACTATTGCGAGCCGCAGTGGCAACGGTCGAAGCCCGCCGCTTATCCATCCTTCCAGGATTGGCGCAAAGCTTCGGAGCATTGCAGCGATGAAGTTGTCGATCATTTTGAGACGGCTAGCACGCTGGGTGACCTCATCAGATTGAGCCGGCGAGTTAGCCCACGGATCCTGAACCAGACTGTGGATCTCTACGTTGAGTGGCTGGTTTTTGCCTACTGGGTTCACACGGCTCTCGACTGGGAAGACCGCTTGCCGGATTCAGTGAAGCGCGAGTTCCAGCGGCGCTGTCCGGGCTTCCTCGAGACGGTCGTCATGTCTGACGGGAGCGTGGGAACAGAGGCCGAAGTTTACTTCGACCGGCTGCTTTGCTGGATGGAAGAGCAAAAGTTCACTCGCCCTCGCGGGGAAGGATGGTGGCCCGTACTCATCTATCAGGCTCGTCTTCATCCTCGCCATCAGCGCTTGCTGGACGCTTGGAACCACCACCAACGTATCCGCTCGAATCGTCAGCGGTATCTATCTTTTGAACAATGGTCGGCATTCGTCAATACCTACACATTCGAGCTGGAGGATGCTTAACCTTGACGAGCGTTTGGATTTCCAATCGCCACGAGAGGCAACCAGGAACGCCAAGAGCCGAGTCCAATTGCTGCCGCGGTCGACAGCAGTTACGGGGTGCGGAGGAGGAACCGAGAACATTAGAAATGCAGGCCAGAGGCTGTGAAACAGCAGGGTCATAATTGACTGACAGCTTAGAGTCCAGCTAGCCGCGCTGCTTCCTCGTCGGCAGTGATTTCGGACGCCGTAGATCCGCGCATTCATGGTTTTCTTTGGCGAGCAGAGTTATGGGAAGAGGCTGCGATGGGACAGATGCTTAAAATTGACAATGGCGTGCGACCGTTCGACGTCGCCGAAATAATTGATGCGAAGGAACTGGCCCGGCGTTGGCAGGTCCCACCATCCTGGGTGAGAGAGTATACTCGGCCGGATCGTACCGACGATCCGATCCCCCATGTGCGGTTAGGCAAGTACGTCCGCTTTGAGTGGGGCAGCGCGAGCCTGGAAGAGTGGTTCGCGCGCCGGCGGGGGAAATAGGAAATATCGCAGCAGCTGTGAGATTCGATATGCGGCACACGGGCCGACCGAAGGGGCAAAGGGGGTGGATTGATAAGAAGGGCCGCGTCTATGTGCTTCGCTGGAGAGAAGAAAAGGCGCTAGCTGACGGCAAACTGAAGGTCGTTGAGCGTTCCAAATCACTTGGTCATTTTCGTACCAAATCGGAGGCGCGGGCGGCCGGAGAGGCGGAAATGCGCAAGATCAATGCCGCCCTCCAGAATCCAGAAAGCACAATGCAGCTCGCCCACTTTATCGAGCGCCATTACTTTCCCCACATCGAGAAGAGGCTTCGCCCTTCTACCGTTCACGGCTACAGGGGCCTGTGGGAGGACTACCGGCGATTCTGGCCCGATCTTGAGCTGCGAGAGTTCCGCACCCTGCACGGAAACCAAGCGCTTGAGCGGATCCATGAAGCCACGGATGTCTCAAAAAACACTCTGAGGAACATCAAGTCCTTCATGAGCGCGGTCTTTAAGCACGCACGGCGAACGGGCGTTTTGGATTCCCCGAATCCAATGGTGGATGTTTCGCTGCCGAGCGCACGAGAGGGCATTGACACATACGCGTATTCGCTTGAGGAAGTAACGGCGATGTTGATGCGGCTTCCTCTTCGCTCGGCTGCCGTTGTTGCTGTGGCGGCTTTCACGGGGCTCCGCAAAGGAGAAATTGGAGCACTGAAATGGGAAAACTATCGCGATGCGCTGCTGCACGTCGAAAAATCGAAGTGGCGCGGGCACATCAACGATCCCAAAACGCGAAAGTCCAAATCGCCGGTTCCGGTCATCAGCGCCCTGGCGAAGGTTCTTGATCGGTGGCGCGCCGCAGCAGGAAATCCGGAATCGGGCTGGATGTTCGGCACTGGCCCTCTCAATATGGATAATTTTGACGACAGGGAGATCAAGCCGTTCACGGAGAATTGGCAAGGCTGGCACGCGTTCCGGCGAGGGCTGTCCACGACCTTACATCGGCTCGGCGTGCCTGATAAAGATATTCAGCAAATCCTCCGCCACCAGGATGTTCACGTCACCCAGAAGTCGTATATCAAGACGGCAACCTCCGACGCCGTGACTGCGATGCGTCTGCTGGAGGACATTGTGACCCTCCCCGAAATTACCGACAAAGGCAAGCGTCAGTGATCACCGCAGTGCAGGTCATCCTTACCCTGCCATAAAATCAGACAATTGCTCCGGCGTGACGTGGCCGCCGCCAGCCGCCAAGTCGTGCGTGAAAATAGTCGAAGCGCTGGGTCTGGAGGCGGATTTTTGCTCCCTTTTGCTCCCCCTTGAGACTGCGGCTAGCTTTTAAGTTATTGAAAACTGGAGCCGGCGAAGGGAATCGAACCCCTGACCTACGGTTTACGAAACCGTTGCTCTACCGACTGAGCTACGCCGGCTCGGTCAAACATTAAAATGCTCACCCAGCGGATTCATGCTTTTCGCCAAACCCGCGGGTGAGCACTTTTTAAGAGGAGAATAGAAAGGCGGACGCGCTCCGCCAACTAAACTCGAAGGGAGTCTATTGAATCTGGCTGGCTGATGTCAAGGAGTTTTTGTAAAAATTTTTATTCAATTAAACTATTGAAAATAAAAAACTTAATTGTATGTCATTAAGCATTCCCACTATGTGGGAATGCCTGCGATCTTGATTTAAGCGTTTCTTTAATAAAGCAATATAAGTTGCAGATAATATTGAGATTAAACTAACTCAAATTCAATCTTATGAGTTCGTCTTCATCCGGACGAGACCAGGACGAATTCGGGAAGAGTTTTGTAATCAAGCGCTTAGTAAAGAAGATCAAAACACCACCCAGAATCGCCAGGAGGGCGATGATCAGCACCAACTCGAGATTGGCGATGATCAACTCCAACATCTGATAAACAGTCGTTCCTTTGTCCCCCTGATAACGTGGGCTCCAACTGACATTCTGCGTGACTTTAAGCTGGTTCAAGAGTTCATTGGCAGCCGCAGCGGATTTGGAATTCAAAACCAGTAGCGCATAAGAACCTTCCTGTCGGCCATAAATTGACTCGGGCCCTCGGTCGTGATTGACCTTCAAGGCATCCGCCATCGTCTTGAAACGCAGTTGGGCCACTTGGGGAGTTGGATAGCTGATCTCCAGTAATGTGAGGCGGCCATGACGGGTGACGTAAGATCCCAACTGCGCTTCGATTCCATCCTCCAGCCCAATGAGTTGAGCGGGAAAGAAAGAGGGCAGCACCCGTTTGGCTTCCTCAATGCTTAGCAGGTATTTTTCACTGCCAGGAACCAGGCCCTGTTGGGGAAGGGCAATGGGCAGGCTCTCAAGGTTTTCGGTGGTAAGGTGAGCGCCGCCGATCATCACGAGAAGGGATCTGAAATCGCGATTTGAGACCATGCCGGAAGCGGGACGGAGTACGCGAATAAAATACCGCCCTCGCGCCATGATAGCCTGTTGAGCATTCATCGACGCCAGTTGCATCCCCGGCACGGGGGACATATCTGCGCTGTGATAGAAGGTATACAGAGCGTAGGCGGAAGATGGATCGGCTGCTTCCTCGAAGATGGCGGAGGTTTCAGCGCTTCCCAAGCGATAGATTCGTTCGATGCCAGACTTAACCCCGAGTTCCTGATCCACCTCGATTCGACTGCCGAATTTCCCCAGCGCGTTCAGGTCGAGTTTATTCGAGGAGGCAAATTGCCACTTTGACGCCTGGACCAGCGGAATCACCAGGGTTTTCTGGTATGCTGCCAGCGGAAGCGCTCCAGCGAGAAACAGGCATGCCAGGAGGCGCGAAAGAAGGGAAAACATCAATCATAGGATATCAGAAACTGGGCGAGGCGTGTTGTGAGGGGGATGATAGGGCGTCCTGAGCTACGCGGATCGTGCCAAGGCTATCCACATAATGAGCGATGCCGCTGTAAAGCGCTTTGGCGATTTTTTCACGATAGGCTCCCCTGCGGAGCAGGCGTTCATCGTGGGGGTTGGAGAGGAAGGAAATCTCAACCAGGATGGATGGCATATTGGCGCCAATCAGCACCACAAATGGGGCTTTCTTCACTCCGCGGTCATGTTGCGGGTTTCCATCTCGAGCCAGTTGGGCGGAGAACTGGTGGTCCACAATTTTTGCAAACTCCGCGGATTCCTGAATTTTTTCCGAGAGAGCAATCTTTTTGACGAGACTCTGAAGTTGATAAACGGATTCGCGTGAGGTTGCATTCTCCCGCGCCGCCAGCGCCAGGGCTTCAGGATCGGACGTGAAGTTCAGATAGTAGGTTTCAATGCCTCGGGCGCTCGGATCGTGGCTGGAATTGGCGTGGATGGAAATAAAAAGGTCTGCGCCGTATTCGTTAGCAATTGCGGTTCGTTCTTCCAGCGGGATGAACGCATCATTGCTCCGAGTCATAATCACCTGGCAGCCCATTTTTTGCACGATCAACTTGCGGAGCCGCAAGGCTACGTCGAGGACCACATTCTTTTCTTCCAAGCCGTCAGGACCAATCGTTCCTGTATCATGTCCGCCGTGGCCTGCATCAATCACAATTCTTCTGATCTTCAAGCCAAGAGCCCGCGTCAGTGTGGGAGAAACCCCGGAGAGTGAGTCGCCAGGGCTTGGCGGTGAAAGTTCCACTTCAGCGGAAGCAGCGGAAGAAGGACGGGCGCGAAGGGAACTCCGAGGACTCATGTTGGGATTGAAAGCGTCGGCGGCGTTGCTGGTTTCGGAGGCTTCGGAATTACCCGGGGTCTCGTCGGCCGCGGACTCATCTGGCGCGGCTAGCGCGCTCGACGGAGTTTTCCCAGAACCGGCGCTTTCTGCCAGCGCCCTGGGGGCACTCAGGGCCTGTCGGCCTTCGATTGAATGGCGAAGCGTCGAGCGGGCCGGTAGTTTAGTATTGCTTGCGGTCAGCGGCTTTGCGCCCTGAATATCAATGACCAGCCGAAAAGGGTTGGGAAGGGAAAAGACAGAATAATCCTCAATCTGCGGCACGTCGAGGACTACCCGCGCCACGTCGGGCTTGAATTGGGCGATGCGCACTCGCTGAAGAAATCCATTCTCAACCGGAAAAACCTTTTTGGCCAGGTCAGGGCTGAGATGAGCGTCAGCCAGATCAAACACCAAACGCGGTGGGTTTTTTAAATGCATCGCATTGAATTTAACGGGGCCATCCACGCGAATGACCACGCGAGTGTAGTTCGGTCCCACCCAATCGTGAATCCCGCTAACCTCCCGGGAGCCTGGATAAGGGTTTGGTTCATCCTGCGGCGGGCTGGGCAAAGCCTGGGCCGCCAAGGCAGGTTGCTGCTGCGGCTTTTGCTTGCGAGACCATCGCGCCAACGAACGGTCGATCTCCGCAATTCTTTTCTTAACTTCCGCAGTTCGACTTGAATGAGGATGCAGCTTGAGGAACTGTTGGTAGGCCGCGCGGGCTTGCTCAGGGTTCTCGATTCCCGTTCGATAAATGTCGGCGATGGTCAGAAGCGCATCACTTGCCAAAGCGCTCTGCGGATATTGAGAAATCAGGAAACGATAGGCTGCAATTGACTTCGAGTAATAACGGTCGTCTGCGAAGCGACGGCCCATTTCTTCGTAAACTTCAGCCGCAGCCGCCAGGGCTGCCGGGGTCTTGGGATAGCCGGGATCGATGCGATAGACCAGCTCAAAGGCGCGCACCACTTTCATATACTGAGCTACGCTGCGATTCGACCCGGTTTCGAGCGTCACTCGCAATCGTTCAGCCCGGTGATAGGCTGCCGCTGCCTTCTGCCTGCGCGTTGGAGTTGCGCCGAATGAGGTCCAGCCCGAGAGGGCAATCCCGCCCAGCAGAAGCACAACCGAAACGGAACTGATAGCAGCCCGATTTTTCCTCATGGCCTTTTATCTGCGAAGCCGCTCAAAACCCTCCATCGTTTGTGAAGTGGATCACGCCTTGGGCGTCCACATAGCGATTGATCGTCTCTTGGCGCGGCGGCTGTGGCTGAGCGGTGATTTTACCCTGCGCCGCGCCGGAGCCTTCATAAAGCGACGTGACCTTTTGCACGTAGTCCACAGTTTCGGGAATCGCCGGGATACCGCGATTCCGCAGAACAGAATGTTCGCCTGCGTTATAAGCCGCGAGCGTAAGCGGCACGTTCCCCTTGAAAAGGTCCAGGAGATAGCGCAGATAGCTTGCCCCGCCTTGAATATTCTGCTTGGGGTCCCAGGGATTTTGAACGCCAAAGCGCTGAGCTGTGGCTGGAATAAGCTGCATCAGCCCGAGAGCTCCTTTGGGAGAAACAGCGCGCGGGTTGTAACCTGATTCAACCCGGATCACCGCATCAACCAGCCTGGGGTCTAAGTTAAATCGTCCGGAAGCCTGTTCCACCCACTGTGAAAGCTTTTCGGAAGATTCTGGAAGCGGGAGGTAAGAGGGGCGCATGGCGCGAAAGTGGCGGCTTCCCGACGCGGGTTGTGGATCAGCGACGTTGATGTAAACGAGTCGACCCTGGCCATCCTGGGTCAGGACAATATGCTCGGCTTGGGCAGGAAGAGCGATGAATAAGAATCCGCCGAGGAAAAAGGCGAAGAGAATCAAGGAGTGATATTGGCTGGCGTGGTTGCGCATCAAGCCCTTGTGCCCCTGCCCCGTGTAGCGGAAAAACTCGTCCCCGTATAATATTTCGTCGCCTTAGTTCTCAGGCGTGAGGACAAACTCCCACCTTTTAACCACCGCGGCACAACCCTGGCGCATCCGCGTAAGGTCTTATTGTATCTCAGTTATCAAGAAAATTAACGAGAAAAGTTACCCAAGCCTGAAGATGGACAGAGCCTTAAAATTGCTGGAAGGACTCCCTTGCGGATTTCTCACTGTCTGATTATGATTGCACACGATGATCCCTCGTGTAATTAATGTCGCCTCCGTTCCTCATCGGAGTCCGTTCCGGTATCCCGGTGGCAAGACATGGTTGGTTCCGTATGTTCGGCAATGGATGCAGAGCCTGCCCCACCGCCCAATGGAGTTTGCAGAACCCTTTGCCGGTGGAGGTATTGCTGGACTCTCTGTTCTGTTTGATGGCTTGGCTAAGAAGCTCACTCTTGTCGAAATTGATCAAGATGTAGCTTCAGTATGGAAGACTATTTTGAGCCTGCAGGGAGAGCGATTGGCTTCCGAGATTATGTCTTTTCGCTTATCAGACGAGTCTGTACGGTCATGCCTATCGAGATGCCCGACAAGCCAGTTCGATAGGGCATTTCAAACGATTTTGCGAAATCGCGTTCAGCGTGGCGGAATCATGGCTCCCGGGGCCAGCTTGATGAAACTGGGAGAGAATGGGCACGGGCTAGCTTCGCGCTGGTATCCAGAGACTCTGGCTCGTCGAATCCTTGCAATTTTCGAAAACAGGCATCGGATCCGATTCCGACAGCAGGATGGCATTCAGTTCATCCACAATAACGCCGACCGAAATGAGATAGCCTTCTTCATTGATCCTCCCTATACCGTAGCCGGCCGGAGGTTGTACACCCACTCACAAATCGACCATGAGAAGCTGTTCTGGGAGATTTCTATGGCAAGGGGGGATTTCCTGATGACCTACGACGATGCCAAGCCAATCCGGGCATTGGCCTCTCGCTTCGGGTTCGACACGTATAAAATCCCTATGAAAAACACCCATCATGAAATCATGTACGAACTGTTAATCGGACGTGATCTTGGATGGGCCCGAAAGCCGCTCCAGCTTAGCCAAGATACGCTTCTCGAAGATCTCCAGGCTCACCGGAACGCCAGCAGTCAGGCCCTCTACTGAATCTTCCAGTGTTGTGAATTGAACGCTGTCTCGGGATAGCCGGAACCGACCGCCGGTAGTTTCTTCATACCTTACGACGAACCACGCCACATCACAGTTGGAAATGTGAGGCACAGTTCGCATTTTCCCCATAGCGAGGAAGAAGCTGCGATCCACAACAACGGCCATCTTCTTGCCCCATCTTCTCAGAGACGGAACCTTAATTTGTAACTGAGGCATGAGGCGCTTGGGACCGCTGCTGCGATAATCAGGTCGTCGCAAGACGGCTGGGAATGGCAGTGCATCGCCCACATGGCCTCGGATGACGGCAAAATCGTTTTTCATAGCGCGCCCTTGGAAGTAAACGGCTTGGACTTCCAAGGCGCACCATGAAAGTGGTTTGCTGTTACGCACGACTAAAACCCTGTCAATTCTCCCGACATCAGATGGAACCGTCTCGATTTCTGGAGAAGGCGGCGACTCCAAAAAGCCAATCTCACCAAGGACCACTGGGTCATTAGAGCCCAAAATGGTCTCACCAACCCACTGATAGACTAGGTGATCCTCCTCGAAGCGCAGCGGGCATACAGTGCGCAACTGCCCTGATTCTCCCGTCGCAGGCTTTACTTCTCCCGTTTGTGATGATTTCTCATACAGGCGTAGGGAGCCAAACCCCACCCGGCTTGTTGCAATTTACTTCACGTTGGAAAGGGCAGCCAAATGCCGGCTGTTCAGATTTAGGAAGATATTGAACCTCCGCAAGCTTACGCCGTTCCGCCGGACTAAGTACGGTAAGGGGCACACCGTACCATTCACCAATCCCGAACCTATATTGTGGAGTTTTTGGCTTCTTTGTTTTTAACACAGGCGAGGATGCTACCACATAGAAGGTGAAAACAAAAAGGCCAGACGTCCTGCGCTTTGGTTTTCCCAAGCAGTGTGCATGGCGCGCTTTATCGGTTGTATGCGATAAATGGGATTCGCAGGGTCAAATTGGAAGGCAAGGAAAAAACAGGATGGATAACGGCGAGTGGGGAATCCGTCGCTAGTTTCCATTGCGCCGCACCAGTTTATCCACCGTATCAATCAGGGCATTGAGCTTGTAATCCGTGCGGGCCTGCGCCTCGGCCAGTTCCCGGATACGGCGGTCGGTCTCTTCGCCGTGATGGACGAGGGACAAGCTGACATCCACAAGTTGGCGGATCATTCTGGAGTGTTCCTGAATCTGGCGAGCGTTCTCGGCGATTTGTTCGTCGTGCTTTTGGGATGATGCTTCCAGCCTGGCCTGAGTTTCCAGAATAAACTGCATCGTCTTTTCGATGTCCATGGACTTCAGTATAACGCAGGTTTGGAGAACTCCTTATCTCCCGATCCTCTCCGCGCACGCGAAAGGACGATGCGATCTGGCAGGTGAGGGAGGAAATA
This sequence comes from Terriglobia bacterium, assembly GCA_035294685.1. Lineage (GTDB taxonomy): Bacteria > Acidobacteriota > Terriglobia > UBA7540 > UBA7540 > RH2-MAG17b. The sequence goes on from DATGKJ010000048.1 coordinate 12,101, forward strand.
GAGCAGCACGCTTACGACGTGCAGCGCTTAAAGAAGCTTCCCAACCCAGGCGCGCACCTGCTGCCATGCAGGGCTATTCCGTATATAAGATTCAGCCGCACTTTGGAGCTGATCCACCGCGCGGTAATTATCCATGCTTATAAACGCAGGCAAGGGCACATCGGCGCGCATGAAGTTGCCATCGAGAATCTGCTGGCATTGGAAGCTATCGGCCGGTCCTACGCCGCTCAAGAGCACTTCGATCAGCGGAGTGGCAGGCATGGAAGGCAGCGCAATGGGCAGCAGCCAGAGGAGCGGCCCGTAAAATGTGGGTGGAAGGACGATCTCCATCTTCTGGATTGCAAAGCCTGTGCCGAGCGAGAGCATGACGATTTCAGAAAGCGGGATTCCCGCCTGCAATGCCACCGCAAGCGTCAGTGAGGAGGGATTATTGGCAAACACGCCGCCATCCACGCAGTAGCCATACTGAGGGTGTTTGTAAGGAGGGAAATAAGTGGGAGCCGCGCCGGTGCTCAGCGCTGCATCAATGGGCAAGGTATCCGCGCCCTGATTCGCGATCACATTATTGATGGTGATCGGCTGCCAGCCTTCCGGACTATCAAGCTGAAAGGTTGTGACCATGACATTGCGAAGCTCGCGCAAAGTCCGATTCGGCAGCAGGGATTTAAGGACTGAAGCCAGCCCGGTGTTGTTATAGCGGACGTAAAAGAGCGAATCCAGATTTTTCCAGACTTGCTCGATGATATTGTGCATCTGCGGATCGCCTGTCGGAGGGCGAGGAGCAAGCTTCAGCCGCTCCAGCAAGGCATCGAGTTCGCCAGGATGGAGCGGCGTAAAAATCTGCGGGCCGTCATTCTGATAAACGTTGACGATCGCGTCGATTCCAAGCCCGCTCGCGAGCGCCAGCGCCAGAATGCCGCCGGTCGAAGTGCCTGCGAAGAGCTTTACGCGGCCCAGAATTCCAAAGTCCTTTTCCAGATCCTGCAAGAGTAGAGCGGTTATCAGACCTCGGATTCCGCCGCCGTCACAACTCAGGATGAGATAGGCCATCGCCGCTCCTTTTGGTTGGGTGCTTTTTCGTGGATGCTCGGAAGAATATAACCTCTTGGGTGAGGCTTTGCCAACTACTTTGGGACAGCGCTATTCCCCGACGCTTCGCTCGGAATGACAGGAGACAGGGCTTTTAATTACAGGATACGGGAAGCCTCCGGGGGCAGACGCTGGCTTCTCAGGCAGGGTCGAAAAGCGGGAGCAGATAATCCTTGACTGGCTGGAAGGACTTTCGATGCTCGCGGCAGGGGCCGTATTGTTGCAAGCCTTTCAGATGTTCCGGCGTGCCATAACCTTTATTTTGGGCCAGATGATAATGCGGGTAGAGGCTATCGAGCTTTTGCATGTGGGCGTCTCGGGCCACTTTAGCGAGAATCGATGCGGCGGCAATTGAGACCGAGCGCGCGTCACCATGAATAAGCCCGCGAAAGGGCGTCCGCGCAGCGCCAGCTTCCCAGAGGGGCATGGCATCGGTGAGGATGAAGTGAGGCGCAGGCTTCAGTCTCTCAATGGCCCGAATCATCGCCAGCCGCGAAGCCTGGTAGACGTTCACGGCATCAACTTCTTCGGCGCTTACGGCAACCACCTGAAAGCTGACGGCCTTGGCGCGAATTTCAAGAGCCAGCGCTTCGCGGCACTGAGGGGAGAGCTTCTTGGAATCGTTAAGGCCGGCGATAGGTCGGGAGGGATCGAGGATTACCGCCGCGGCGTAGAGCGGACCAAGCAGAGCGCCGCGCCCCGCCTCGTCGCAACCCGCCACATAAGCCCATCCGCGGCTGTAAGCCTGCTTTTCAAACCGCCACGTGCATTGGAGGTCTTTCTCGTCTCGTATACGAGGCATGGACAGGTAATAGGGGTCAGGGGTCGGGTGTCAGGGATTAGGTTTCAGAAAGACGCAGTGGCTTAGGCATGACGCCTGATATTTAGACACTGACCCCTGACCCCTGTTTCCTCACTTCTCACTCGTCGCAGTTTTCTCCCGGATGCGGGCGGCTCGGCCCTTCAGATTGCGCAGGTAATACAGTTTGGCGCGCCGCACGCGACCGGAGCGCGTGACTTCTATTTTGTCGACGGCCGGTGAGTGCAGCGGGAAGATTCTTTCCACGCCCTGACCAAACGAGATTTTGCGAACCGTAAAAATGGAATTGATGCCGCCGCGCCGGATGCGAATGACTGTGCCCTCAAAAGCCTGGATGCGTTCCTTATCGCCTTCTTTAATCTTGACGTGGACGCGCACCGTATCGCCCGCGCGAAATGCGGGCAGGTCTTTTTTCATCTGTTCCTGTTCGATTTTTTGAATCAATGACATGTTGTAACACTCCCCTGGTAGCAGCAAATATTGTGGCTAGCAGGTTGTTGAAAAACTCTTATGGCCTGTCATTCCGAGGAGCCGAAGGCGACGAGCAATCTCGCAAGTCTTCTATTTACAGACCGAGATTCCTCGCTTCGATCGGAATGACAGCGCTCAGAATCGTTTTTCAGCGGCCTGCCACAGCCACCGCTTATTAGGCGCTCCCTTCCTGCGTCAGGGCAGGCTCCGAGCGCCGCTACAGATCAAGAAATGGTTTCGATGGTTTCTTCCTCGGCTGCTCTCTTGAGCGCCCTGCGAAGCTCTTCTGAGTCCATCCCGGCTTTTCCCAGCAGATCTGGACGCTTTCGACAGGTTTTCAGCAAAGCCTGCCGCTCGCGCCATTCGCGGATTTGCTGATGATTTCCGGAAAGGAGAACTTCCGGAACCTTCAGGCCGCGAAAGTCAGCCGGACGCGTGTACTGGGGAAAACCCAGCAGACCAACATCGCCGGTGGAATTTAATGCCGTGCCCGAGATTGTAAATGACTCCAATTCCTTCGACTCTTCATTGCCGAGCACCCCGGGCAGCAACCGGGCCGTGGCTTCCAGAAGAACGGCGGCAGCAACTTCGCCGCCGCTCAGGATATAGTCGCCTATCGAGATCTCATCGGTCGCAATGTGCGTTGCCACGCGCTCGTCCACGCCCCCATAGCGGCCGCAAACCAAGACCAGCCGCGGCTCCCGGCTTAATTCCTGAACGATGCGTTGATTCAGCAGACGGCCTTGGGGCGTAAGCAGGATGACACGAAGCCGCTTTACAGGAGCTTCCGCCTGGATGGCTTCAACCGCGCGGAATATGGGCTCCGGCTTGAAAACCATTCCCGGCCCGCCCCCAAAAGGGCGGTCATCAACGGAGCGGTGAAGATCGTCTGTAAAATCGCGCAGGTTGCGCACGCGGACTGAAATTTGAGAACCGTCAATGGCCCGCTTTAAAATCCCGTGCGCCAGAATGCTGCTGAAGAAATCCGGAAAAATTGTGATGATATCAAAAATCATGAAAGGTAGCAGCTTTAGGAAGAGTCTCTAAGAGGAAACTTCCTTCGAATCATTCAACTCCAGCAAATCTTCCGGAGGATCAATCGTAATCAATTGGGCTTCAAGATCAACTTTTCTACAGATTTCCTCCGCCAACGGAATCAGGATTTCCTGCCTCCCTGAAGCGCCCTGCTCGATGCGCAGCAGCGGAACACCCGCTGTCGGTTCGACGGCGATGACCGTTCCGATTTCCACGAACGCATTCGGGGAGCCGGTCACTACCCGGCATCCGTAGAGTTCCGACCAGTAATAGCAGCCTTCAGGCAGCGGGATTCTTTCCTCAAACGGAATCAGGACGTGAAGGCCGCGCAATTTCTCCGCCCGGCTGATGGAGTCAATGCCAGCAAGCTTTAGTATGATCCGGCCCTTATGTCGCCAAGCGTGTTCGAGTCCAAAAGGCCTGGGAGTTTGCCCTGGGGTCTCCAGATAGACTCGCGTCAGATTCTGGAAGCGATCAGGAAAGTCTGTCGTAATTTCAGCGGAAACTTCCCCTTGGCGGCCCTGGGGCCTGATGATGCGAGCGATGGCCAGATAGGGATTCTGTGGTTTCCTGAGACGCACAGCGTCACCTTGCTGGGATGACGGGCTCTCCTTCTGGCCCATGGGATGGTTAAGTGTCACGCGCGAGGAGAGGTTTTATTCAAGAATTTCCAGCGCGAATCGCTTCTTAAGTTTCATTCCGGCAGCCCCCAGGATGGTGCGAATAGAGCGCGCCGTCCGGCCCTGCTTCCCGATCACCTTCCCGAGATCTGACGGATGCACCCGAAGCTCAAGCACTGTCACTTGCTCACCCTCCACCGTCCGGACCTGAACTTCCTCAGGATTGTCCACAAGCGCTTTGGCGATGGCTTCAATCAGCTCTTTCACGTGATCCTCCGTTGAACAGATGATGTCCGGAATCAATGTTTGTGGAAAGAGCTCGTCAGGGAATGACCACTGGGACTCGTCGGAGCCGTTGAAGCCGCGAACTCATCAAGCGGTCGGCGGTATGGCTTGGGCCCTCGACGCCTTTTGAAGCAAGCTACGCACGGTCTCGGAAGGTTGCGCCCCTACCCCCATCCAATAGGCAACGCGTTCCTGATCCAATGCCACTTCGGGTGGATTCCGACGCGGGTTATACGATCCCAGAATCTCCACAAAACGGCCATTACGGGATCGCTCTCCCTCCGTCACCACCACGCGGTAGCTGACCTTCTTTTTGGCCCCAGCCCTGGCTAAGCGTATCTTTAGCAATCGACCCCCTTGTTTCTTCTTCCTATAAATTTGGATGCCGAAAGCCCTCCGTCAGGGAGGATTTCGGAGCGAATTATTTTTTGAGATATTCGACCCGGCGCCGCGCACTCAGGATGATTTAACCTGGCTCATGAGATCCGGCGGAATCTTGAGCCGGCCCAATTGTCTTCCAAAAAAGCTCTGGCTCATGGACTTCATCATCTTGCGGGCCTGAACGTACTGCTTCAACAATTGGTTGACCTGTTGTACGGTCGTTCCGCTGCCCCGGGCGATGCGTTTACGCCGGCGGCCGTTGATGATTTCGTGATTCAGCCGCTCCTGAGGCGTCATGGAGTTGATGATCGCGTCCAGATGAATCAGTTCTTTCTCATCCACGTGCACGTTGTTCAGGTTCTTGAGCATGCCAATCTTGGGGAGCATGCCCAGCATCTGGTCAAGCGGCCCCATCTTGCGGACTTGGCGCAATTGCTCCTGAAAATCGGCCAGCGTGAAACTGTCCGTGCGGAGCTTGTGATGCACTTCCAGAGCCTTCTGCTTATCAATCGACTCTTCGGCTTTCTCAATCAGCGAGAGCACGTCGCCCATGCCGAGGATGCGGGAAACGATGCGGTCCGGATAAAAGACCTCCAGCGCGTCATATTTTTCGCCCGTTCCGATGAACTTGATGGGCTGGCCGGTGACGTAGTGAATTGAGAGCGCCGCGCCGCCCCGGGCATCGCCATCCATCTTGGTGAGGATGACGCCCGACGTTCCCAATCGCTCGTGGAATTCCTGCGCGCTTCGTACCGCATCCTGACCGATCATGGCGTCGGCGACCAGCAGAATCTCGGTGGGCCGCAACTTAAGCTGAAGTTCGCTGACTTCCTGCATCAACTGCTCGTCGATGTGGAGCCGCCCGGCAGTATCCACAATCAGCACATCATGGCCGCGATCCGCTGCATCCTTCCGGGCTGCCAGGGCCAGTTCGATGGGAGAGTTGATTCCCTCGCCTGCAAAAATCGGGATTTCAATTTCTTTCGCGATGATCGCCAGTTGCTCACGCGCCGCCGGGCGAT
>DATGKJ010000049.1:0-2436 GCA_035294685.1 Terriglobia bacterium
CGAGCACGAGTTGTGGGAAGGCATCATGATGCGGTTCGATTATCTCCGGTCGGCCACGCCTGACGGAGAGATCTGGACTGCGGAGCTACAAAGTGGGCCGATCATCGAGGGATTAAACCTGCATGGGCGCGATCCGGACCCGGACGACATTCGGCGATGGGTATTGGGATGCCTTGCGGCAGGCTCGCGGGGCATCTGTTTTTGGAACCATCGTCCTGAAATATTCTGGCAGGAGGGCTACGGCTTTGGACTTTTGAATTGGGGTTCCGATTCGTCGCCCCGCGCTGACGAAGCAGGTCAACTGTCGCAGGCTATCAATGCGCACAGGGACCTCTTTACCCGCGGCGAACCTCCGCAACCCGAAGTCGCCGTTCTGATCAGCGAGGATTTATACCATTTTCTGGAGGCAGACCCATCCGAAGCCTTGAAGCACTATGCCTATACGATCCGCGGCATTTATAAATGCCTCTGGAATGAAGCCATTCCAGTCGCCTTTATGGACTCCAGCCAACTTGCAAACGAAGCCGGGAAGTATAAGGCGATCATCGCTCCCTTCCCCGTAGCCATGAGCCAAGGCGTGATCGAGACACTGCGCGGCTATGTGAAAGCTGGAGGCGCTCTTATCAGCGAGGCCTGCCCCGGAAGGTTCAGCAATTTTGGCATGGCCTCCATTGGGAGTTATATGGCGCCTGGTGTTTTGGAACTTTTCGGTGTAAGTCAGAAGCAGCTTGGTCTGATTCGTGAACTTGATGACGGAGCTAAATGGACCGGGGTAGCCACTTCGTACGGTGACACTTTGGAATATCGTCAGCTTGAAGGCGGGGGAGACTTTTCACTGTATAAAGTGACTCCTGCTTATTACCTCCAGACATTTATACCTTCAAAAGCCACGCCCATCTTGATGTATGGCCGGGAGGTTGCCGGTTGCGTGAATCCTTATGGCACAGGCAAAGCGTACCTGATCGGAACGCTGCTGGGCCACGGCGAGCTTGCATATCGTGACCCGAGCAATCGAGCTTTCCTGGCCGCAATCCTGAACCGAGCCGGGATCAAACCCGAAAAAGTTGGCAAGCTGAACCGCCGGAGGCGCATATTCAGAAACCAAGCCGCTTGGTTCCTCTTTAACAATACGAACGAGTCAGTTGAAGAACCCGTTCCGCTTGCCGGCTTCAAAGCAGCCCGCGACCTGCTTGGTGAGGACCTTCCCACAACACCTGGCGGCGTTCGGGTGAGAGTTGAACCGGCGGGAATTCGTTGTCTGATTCTTGAAAGTTAACAGTAAAAAGCAAGTCTCTTCGCGCCGAAACTTTTTAGCAGGCTGCGGAAAAGGCGCTCGGGGTATGTCGTGCCGAGCCCCCTCATCTGTCATTCTGAGCGTAGCGAAGAATCCCTGTATTTCTGCCTACAGTGCGCATTTCTGTTTTTGCAGAATCAAGCAAATACAGAGATCCTTCCTTCGTTTCACTCAGAGCCTGTCCTGAGCAAAGCGAAGGAACCGCCTTCGGCTCCTCCGAATGACAGCGTTGGCTCTTTTCCGCAGCCCCTCAGGGGAGATAGATCCGCATTGAAACTATCCCGACGTTCTGTGACTGATGTCAGCCTGCTGGTTCTTGTGAACGCCATGTGGGCCGCGCAATACGCAGCTTACAAAGTGGCCAGCCAGGCGATGGGGCCAGTTACTTTAAGCGCATGGACATTCCTGTTTGCCGGCATCATCCTGCTGCCCTTCCTCCTGTGGGAACGCCGCCGAATGGGCAGAGGAGAAGCGTTCGCAGGACCAGCGGGCATCGCGCTGGCGCCGGGTGGTCGTTTGCTGTTCAGCAAAAGAAACCTTATTGGCTTTTTGATGATCGGGGTCGTGGGCCTGATACCGGCTTCGGTTTTTCTTGCCTGGGGCGTCAGCCGCTCTTCCGCCTCGGATGCGGCCCTCATTTACCTGACCGTCCCGATCATAACAGCCTTGCTGGCTTCCCTGATCTTGAAGGAAAGAATGACCTGGGTCCGCTGGGGAAGCCTTTTCCTGGCTCTCGTCGGCGTGCTGATTATGTCCAATGTCGATTGGCGCCATGTGGGTTTGACCAGCAGCAAGTTTCTGACGGGAAATCTTTTGGTGCTCGCCGCTTGTGCCAGCAGTTCGTTCTATAACGTCTACTGCAAAGAACTGCTGAGCCGTTTCACACCGCTGGAGGTCCTGGTTATAGGATATTTTCTTGCCGTGGCTTTAAGCATTCCGCTGATGGGCGAGATCGAAGGGTTTTCCTTACAGGCTGTTTGCAGTTATCAAGCGACCGCTTGGCTGGCATTGATTGTGTTAAGCGCGTTGAGTTGGGGTTTGGCGATGGTGTTGTGGATGTTCCTGCTCAAGCGTCTGGACGTGAGTCAGGCGTCGGTCTCCATCTATCTTCTGCCCTTTCTGGGCGTTCTCATCTCTGCGGC
>DATGKJ010000050.1:0-4440 GCA_035294685.1 Terriglobia bacterium
GCCGGTGAATGCGGTAGTAACGATAGCCTCCTTTCGTCAGAATCTGCGGCATCTGCGATGAGCCAGGGGTGACATCATCATGAGTCATAACCTGCAAGTTGAGCCTTGGCGCCAGTTGGTTAAATAGCCTTCGGCCGGTTACAAGGTTGCGGATCTGGCTTTCTGCTTCCATCCACGCGGGGTGTTGGTTACAGAACGCTCCGCACGCTTCAACCTTTCCCTCCTGAATCGCGCGCCTCAGCTCGCTGACGCGTTCGGGTCGTAACTCCAGAAAGGGCTCGAGCTGCTCGTTCCAGTTTTCAACGAAGAAACGGTACTCGGGCGTTTTCTTCAGGATATCCAGAACATCTGAAAAGATGATCGCATCGCGGTTGACAGTCCACTGACGGGTGTAAGTCCAGGTCCAGTCGCCGTGAGAGAAGGGAATGATGAAAAGCTCCCGGCCCGCCAGCAAGGCCCTGATCTGCGTATAATCAAGCTCTCGCGGCGCAGGCCAAAGCGTCTTCGTTGGGAGAGCAAACTCTCCCACGAGGGTCATCAAACCTAAAAACTTTCTCCTCTTCACAGTTCGCCATCCTCAATTAAGGTCGGTTGGCTTTTCAATTCCTGGAAACGGGAAGCGACAATTTCTATCAATGGCCTACTTGTCTTACCTGAGGTCCGTAAATTGCGGTGACCGCATCTTCCGTAGCGGCGTTGTCTCTTCACTTCGTTCAGGACATGCTCTCAGCGCCGAGAAACGCCGGCGGGAGCAATGGCGCTACCGCAAAGTTGTCGTTCTCCGACCCGCTCAAGGGCATCAAGGCTCTTGATCGACAGATAAATTCTAGGTCTCATGTACTTATCCCCACCTAAACTAGTTAAAACGCAATCGGTGTGTCAAGAGATTTTTCTATAATGCAATGATATTTCTCTAATGTAATAAATGTCTTCGCGTAAGATCGCCGAACGCCTAATGATCAGCACTGTTAATTGCCCGATTCAGGTTTCTATTTTCGCGTTGAGCGGGCCGCTGTGGCTGGGATGCTATGCTGACGAGCCTCCGGAAAGCTCGCGGAGAATATCGTTGACAAATGATTTCGCGTCGCCGAAAAGCATGAAGGTCTTATCGAGGTAGTAGAGATTATTGCCGATCCCGGCGAAACCCGGGCTCATACTGCGCTTGATCACCATCACCGTTCTCGCCTTGTCCACCTCAATGATCGGCATGCCGTAGATGGGGCTGCCCTGCTCATCCCTTGCGGCGGGGTTCGTGACGTCATTCGCGCCGATGATCAACGCCACGTCGGTTTGCGGAAGCTCGGAATTTGCAGACTCCATCTCAAGCAGCTTGTCATAGGGAATATCCGCTTCAGCCAGCAATACGTTCATATGCCCCGGCATCCGGCCCGCCACGGGATGAATGGCAAACTTCACATCCACGCCGCGCCGGGTGAGGGCGTCATACAATTCCCGCACTTTGTGCTGCGCCTGGGCCACAGCCATGCCGTAACCGGGAACGATCAGCACGGCGTTCGCGGCGCCCAGGATGGCGGCTGCTTCCTCCGGCGAGGCCGTGCGCACGGTCCGTTCCTCTTCGCCTTTTGCCTTGGAGACCTGGACCGCGCCGAACGCTCCGAACAGCACGTTCGTGAATGAGCGATTCATGGCCTTGCACATGATCACGGAAAGGATAAAGCCGGAGGAGCCGTCGAGCGCTCCGGCGACGACCAGCACCTTAAGGTTCAGCACGAAGCCCAGCAGCGCCGCCGAAAAGCCGGCATAGGAATTCAGCAGCGAGATCACGGTGGGCATATCCGCGCCGCCAATGGGCGTGACCAGCAGGACGCCGAAGATGAGCGCCACAATCACCATGGCGGGGAAAAGGTGAGTGTTATTTGGATTGAGGACCAGCGAGATGCCGATCACCACCGCTGCGCCCAGCACTGAGAGGCTGACAAAATTCTGCCCGCGATAAGTGATGGGACGTTGCGGCAGGATTTCCTGAAGCTTGCCGGCCGCAATCAGGCTGCCGGTGAAAGTGAGCGAGCCGATGATGACTTCGAGCGCGATTTCCGTCATCTCAAACCGCGAGACGCGCGGCAGGCTCATGTAGTATTCCGCAATTCCAATCAGGGCCGCGGAAAGCGCGCCACAGGAGTGGCTGAGAGCGGTTCGCTGCGGCACGGCCGTCATGTGCACCAGGCCCAGGGGAATGCCCACCGCCACGCCGATGGCGAGCGCCAGGATAATCCACTTGTATTGGACGAGTCCGGGATTGAAAAACGTGGTGACAATGGCTAGTCCGACGCCAATCTCCCCGCTCAAGACGCCGCGCCGCGCCGTGGCCGGCGAACTTAGCCACTTGAGCGCCAGGATAAACAGGGCGATGGCGACAATATAGGCGAAGTCGATAAGCTGTGAGGTTCCGAGTGAGATCACTGTTTTTTGGACCTGCTGAGCTTGAACATGCGCAACATGCGATCGGTAATCAGGAAGCCGCCCACCACGTTGCTGAACGATGCGGCCACCGCCACCGCTCCAAGAATGGTGGCGAGTTTGGTTTCGTGTCGTCCGGCGATGACAATGGCCGCAACGACGACGATGGCGTCCAGCGCATTGGTAAGCGACATGAGCGGAGTGTGCAGGAGCGGGGAAACCCGCCGGATCACTTCAAATCCGACGAATCCCGCCAATACGAAAACGTACAGGTTAGTAATGAAGTCCGCAGGCATGATTCCCTCCTGGGAGTGTTATGCAATGATGCTAACGAGGCTCTACCTCAGGCCGACGAGCCACTGTCCTCTCCCCCTCTCCCCACGGGGGAGAGGGGTTAGGGGCGAGGGGCTACAAACCTTCCCTGCGTTCACGGAGCGTCTGTCTGAGCGACCAGAGCCGGAAGCGAGAAAAACTCGCGCACCCGTTGATTGACGATTTCTCCATCTTGCGTCAAAAGCGTTTCCCGAATGATTTCATCCTCAAGATTGAGCTGAAGCTTTCCGGCCTTGATCAGATTCAGAAGAAAAGCTGTGAGATTTTTGGCATACATCTGGCTGGCGTGGTAAGGCACGGTGCTCGCCAGATTGATGTAACCGATAATGGTGACGCCGTGCTCCACAACGATGTGGCTTGCGCGCGTCAACTCGCAGTTGCCTCCGCGCTCGGCGGCCAGGTCCACGATGACAGAGCCGGGGGCCATGCCCTGGACCATCTCGCGCGTGATGAGCACAGGCGGCTTCTTCCCGGGGACGACAGCCGTTGTGATCACCACGTCGCTTTCAGCCACCACGCGGCCCAGCAACTCGCGCTGGCGCTGGTAGAAAGTTTCATCCTGCTGCCGCGCGTAGCCCCGCGCGTCCTGGGTATCTTGCGCTTCAAGCGGCAGTTCCACGAAGCGCCCGCCCAGACTTTGCACCTGCTCTTTCACCACCGGCCTCAGGTCGTAGGCTGAAACCACTGCGCCCAGCCTGCGCGCAGTGGCAATGGCTTGAAGGCCGGCCACTCCCGCTCCGACCACAAAAACGCGCGCCGGAGTGATGGTGCCGGCCGCCGTGGTGAGCATCGGAAAAAGACGAGGCAGAGTGTCTGCCGCGAGCACCACCGCGCGATAGCCGCAGACTGTGGCCATGGAAGAGAGCGCGTCCATGGCCTGGGCGCGCGTGGTGCGGGGCATCAATTCAACCGAAAAAGAGATGACGCCGGTCGCGGCGAGTTCCTCAATCACTTCGAGCGACCCCAAGGGGCGAAGGAACCCGATCAGAATTTGGCCGCGGCGGAAGAGGGGCAGATCGGCGCGGCCCGTCTGGTCATTCGAGCCGTAGCAGAGCACCTGAACGATGACGTCGGCGGCGCGAAACACTTCGGCCCGGTCAGCGAGGACTTTGGCGCCCTTTTCGGCATAAGAGTTGTCAGGATAGCCTGCCGCCATTCCCGCGCCAGCTTCGATGACCACTTCGCAGCCCGCCTTGGTGAGATTGGGAATGACCCCGGGGACAAGAGCTACGCGCCGCTCGCCTGGGAAAATTTCTTTGGGGACTCCGATGAGCATCGGATAGCCTCTTCTGATTGATCGTCGGCCAAGCTTGGTTGTGTGGAGGTTTCAGTTCACACTCAAACCGATCAACAGCTTACTTTAACATACCGAGGGTGCTTGGGAGATGGTCAAGAATGAGGGGATTTGGCGCGGCGCCACACGAAGCAATGAGCCATCAGCGGTCAGCTTTCAGCAGTCGTTAGCAGGTTGCTGAATATCCCCTTTCGGACTGCCGTTCCGGGGAGCCGCAAAAGACAGCCATCAGTGACGAGTGATGAGTGATGAGTGATCACTACTGTCCGGTTATTGAATTTTGATTTCTGTCTAAGTTGCGTTGACATATGAGCTTGCTACGAACCCACGCCGTTTTCGATTTGAAGTTGAGATGCGTTTTTGGCCATCCTTTTCGGAAATTCCGGAAGGGAGTG
>DATGKJ010000051.1:0-5716 GCA_035294685.1 Terriglobia bacterium
GAACTGGGCGGGTTGCATATTTTAGGTACGGAACGTCACGAGGCCCGGCGGATTGACAACCAGTTGCGCGGGCGCGCCGGACGGCAGGGCGATCCGGGTTCGTCGCGTTTCTACCTCTCACTGGAAGACGATCTGCTGCGCATTTTTGCGGGCGAGCGGATTTCAAAGATCATGCACCGGCTGGGGATGGAAGAGGGCGTCCCCATCGAGTCAGGCTTGATCACCAAGCGGATCAAGGCGGCGCAGAAAGCAGTCGAAGCGCAGAACTTTGAGTCCCGCAAGCACCTGCTGGAATACGACGATGTGATGAACAAGCAGCGGGAGACCATTTATGGCCGCAGGCGGGAGTTGCTGGAAGGAAAAGACCAGAAAGAATATGTGCTCGAGGCGGCCGACCGCGTGGTGGATTGGCTAGTTGGGAACTTCTGCCCGAAGGAGCATCCGGACGAATGGAATGTTGATGGACTGAAGTCAGAGTTCTGGAGCCGGTTCGGGATCGATTTGCGGAAGCACGAACTGCACCTGGATCCTAAGACCATTGACGCCGACACCGAACAGCTTCGGGAAATTGTCCATCAGCGTTACGAAGAGCGGGAAAAGGTCTGGGGCGCAGAGCGCATGCGCGTGCACGAGCGCATGATTATGCTTCAGGTGGTGGATGCGCAATGGAAGGACCATCTGCTGGCGATGGATCACCTGAAGGAAGGCATCGGGCTGCGGGGCTACGGGCAGCGCGATCCGCTGGTGGAATACAAGCGCGAGTCGTTCGATATGTTTGAAGCGCTGATGGATCGCATTGAGGATGAGTCGCTGCGCTATCTCTTCCTGTTGCGAACGCCGGAGGAAGAGGAGGCGATGATCCGCGAGTACCAGCGGCGCAAGCGGCGCGAGCAGGCTGAAATGCAAATGGTGGGCGCTGGGATGATGGAAAAGCCACAGCAAGTAATCCGGCGCTCGGAAAAAATTGGCCGCAACGATCCTTGCCCGTGCGGCAGCGGCAAGAAATATAAAAAGTGCCACGGCGCCGGCGCCCCGCCGCCCTCCGCCGCGCCGCCTTCGAGTGACAGGCCTGCCCCCGCGGCATGAACGCTCAATGGTTTCTCTGCTCGCGTCCGGCTTTTCACTCGCGAGTTCCTCCGCCATGCAGCATACGGGCGCCCCTGAACAGAAACAGAGAACTTCTCAAATGAACGCAGAGGGCGCAGCGCAATCCTTAAAATGTCGGACGGATCGTCCCAAAATCATTGTGGTCGGCGGGCACACGCGGAATATCGGAAAGACCTCGGTGGCTGCCGGGCTGATCCGCCATTTCTCCTTCCTGTCCTGGACAGCCATTAAAATCACGCAATATGGCCACGGCATCTGTTCCCGTGATGGAAGGCGCTGTGGCTGCGCTCCCACCGAACATCCCTTTGCTTTGACGGAAGAGAAAGACGCCGGGGGGCATAGCGACACCAGCCGGTTCCTGATCGCCGGAGCGCTGCACTCGCTGTGGCTGCGAGTGCGGCAAGGACAGTTAGGCCATGCGCTCCCCCTCCTTCAGCAAGCGCTCAGTGACGCAGAGTATGCCCTTGTTGAAAGCAATAGTATTTTAGAATTTATTCGCCCCAGTCTTTATCTCATGGTGCTCGATAGTTCCCGCCCGGATTTCAAAGAGTCTGCGCGTCATTTCCTGCAATTTGCAGACGCCTTTGTGACGACAAGCGAGCCCCTAGTTCCAGAAGCATGGCCCGGCATCGATGCCGAGATCCTGCATCAGAAACCGCTCTTTAGGCTGAGCCCACGAACTTTTTCGAGCGCCAGCCTCTGCCGCTTCGTCAGCCGAAGCCTCGGCCTTGTCGCGCCCGAGGCTGTCGCACTGGAAGGCTGACAGCCAAGGCTTGGATGCAAGTTCTCATCCGCAGAATAGCCTTGTTTTATCGGTATATCTTGACGCGATGATATGAACCCTAGTATATATTAACCATGACGCTTGCCATTAAAAAGGCCCTGCGACAAGCACAGAAAAACATTGAGAGGCGCGCTCCTGTCGTCGAGGCGAAACTTGCCCAGCTTGGCATCCAACCCGACGCCGCCATTGTGTTTTCAACGTCTCAGTATTACGACGCCTTGAAAAAACTTGCCAAAAAGTAGGCGTATTTTCTCTCTGAGCGCAGCTTACATTGAGTGGATTCATGATACTCTCTTGCGCGTATCGTGGACAGGAACCAACGTTGCTACTCCTGAAAGCTACAAAGATCGGAACTTGCTGGAATCAGCGGTTGCAAGGCCCTTTCAAACGGCGTTCGGGAAAGAGATTCATCGTGGGGTTGTTGAAAAGGGTGCAGCGCTTTTTCACTCCCTCATCTCGAATCATCCCTTCGGTGACGGAAATAAGAGAACAGCAGTGTTATCCTTACAGCATTTCCTTCTAGCAAACGGCTTCTTGTTAATAGCCAGCCAGGACTTGGTATATAAATTAGCATTGGAAACAGCCTCCGCTGGAGAACGCCGAATCTCACAAGATGCGATTCTGTTCCGAATCGCGCGGGCGTTAGAAGACACTACAATTCAAGTTTCGGAATTGCAAGAGGTCGGGTCTTTTGAAAAGCTAATAACCTACGCAATCAAGGCAAGACGAAATATCAGGCAGCATCCGTTGAACCGACTACTGCTAGTCAGGTCCTAAAGATTCGCGGCCACCTCGTAATGGCAACAGCAGAGTTAGTTCCAGAAGCATGGCCCGGCATCGATGCCGAGATCCTGCATCAGAAACCGCTCTTTAGGCTGAGTCCACGAACCTTTTCGAGCGCCAGCCTCTGCCGCTTCGTCAGCCGAAGCCTCAGCCTTGTCGCGCCCAACCTCCCCGCGCTGAAGAATTGAAATCCTGTGCCCTTTCCGGACGCTGATGGCTGTTTGCAGCATCTCTTTATCGAGAGCGTGGGCAAACTCGCCATCCTGCCGAAAGGTCGAAAGGCTGCGGAAGACCTTCAGGAAGATATCCCGCGCAAGCTCTTCTGCTTCTTCTCTCTCATCGGCGATACTCAGGCAAAACGAAAAGACGCGTTGGCTGTGAAGGTCGTAGAGCGCTTCAAACGCCGCTTCTTCGCCCCGCTGAGCGCGCGCAACGAGCTGAAACTCGGAAGCAGCTTCTGATGCAAGCTGTGAATTGATAGAATGGTTGTCGTTCATATTTTTCAACTTTCCTGGCCATGCGCTGCACGGGCTGTATCCGCTGAAAAGCCACGGTCAGCGGAATACAAAGCGCCTGGAGACCGCCCCTTGGCCTTGGGGCCCGGAGGAGTTGTCGAGCCCGAGAGCGGTCTCCAAGGCGTGAGCGCCAGGATGGGTCTGCTGTTTTCATCCCGGCGAAAACCACGTAAAGGTAATCCTCCTGGTTATCGTTCGCGGCGCGCCTCATCGGCCTCTTCCGCCAACGCGCTCATGAATGCAAAGAACTGTGGCGATTGCCCGATGAAAAGGCCGTCCTGGGTAAGAGCGTGGACAGCGGCCATTGCGCCCCCTTCTGCGTCAGAAGTTGGGCGAATGATGGAAACAGCCGGAAACTTGCGGTTCAGGAACGGGCATGGCTCCGGCATGATCAGATTAGTTTGAAAGTCCTCGCCTCCAAATGGGGGCGAATTGAGATCGGGAAACATCAACTTGGGGTTCGTGGGATCCGTAAGGGGAGCCAGCGGGGTTGAGACGGCGTTGCCCGCTTTGTCGTGCCAGGTCTGAAAGTGGGTGGTTTCTGTTGGACCGATGCTGAGTAGGATGCGCAAGACTTCCGGGTGGGTCACCTTCTGGGCCAGCGTGGGGTAAAGACTGGTGCCGCCCTGCTCGATAAACGCAAAATGAAATCCTGCCGTGTTGGCGATTGCCTGCAAGTGATCGGGAGGATTGAGGTCGGCATCAGACCGGGGGATCGCAGGAAATTGCCCTGCGCTCAAACTCGGCACCGCCTGGGGAAACTTAAAGCCCGGGTTCAGATCAGGGTTTTGAGTGCGGCTGCGGTAGCGTGTGTACCAACTGGTGTCCACCGTAAGCTGCATCAGGTTAGTGATCCGCAGGGTTGGATTCGCCCCGGTGGCTTTGCTGCCTGGCAAATTCTGAAACCGCTTAAGGCTCACCGGCTCCACGCCCTTTGATTCGAGGTATTGGTTGATGAATGCCGCATGCGAGAATTCGTCTTCGGTATTGTCGTGGACGTACTGCGACATGTCAGTATCAAGCTGGTTGAGCGCTGCGGTATAGGCCGGGTTTCCTCCGGTGGGAAGCCCCGGCAACTCGCTGTTTTTGTCCTGCACTCCGCCCAGTTCAGCGTATTGCAGCCACAGATCGCTCTCGATAATTTCCACCGCAGCCAGGAATCGGAGAATGGCGATATCTCCCTTGCTGAGATGACCTCTGCCTTCCTTGCGATCCTCATCTTGCTCCTGGCCAAACACGGATAGCCCGTTGGCTAGCAGCCCGGCGCCCAGTGCCGCGCCGCCCGCCGTGAGCATTCCTTTCCTCATGAATGAGCGTCGGCTCGCGCGACCCTTTGTTCCATCTGGTATTTCCTTCATGCTGCCTCCTTTGAGTTTTTATGGATTATTGAGTTTCTTTGGTCCATCGCTGATTCCACGGCCACTGTGATGATGCCGAATAAGACGTGGCCATGTGTCATAGGATTGTTAATTAGTTGTCAGTTGTGGCGCGGACGAGAGAACGCGCCGCCTTGCGAGACGCGCAAATCATGAAGCTCCCCAATCCCCGGTCCCTCTCTCCTGAGAGGAGAGGGACCGAAGGCTGGTAAGGAGCATGCCACCGCGGGAGTCGAGTTCATATTTCGCTGACCATGGCGGTTTAACCATGTTGTTTGTGACTGCCCGCCGTGAGAATGGGAATGTCCTTTTGCTGCCTGGCTGCATCTTTAGGAAGGTGGAACCAGATGGTTATGCCCGATTCCTTGCTTTCGAGATTCTTGATGTAGTAGGCGTTGCCCAATTTGAGGACGTTGAGATGGCTCTGACTGGACGAGGTCCCCTGCTCGGACCTCATTACCATCACGAAGAACGAACTTGCTTTGCCCTGGACGTACAGAATGGATGGATGTGATATCGATCCGGATACTAGGCTGATCCGATAATCGCCGGCAGGCGCCACGACGGTTCCCCAGTGAGCTGTAAAGGGGAGAGTGAACCTGCCGTTGACATCCTGAGCCTGCACGATGCCTGAGGCAAGGAGCAATACCAGAATGGATAGAAGGAGCGATGCCAGGACTGGCAGAACATGCTCATCCTTGAGGGTCGAACCATGAGAAGTGATTGCCATAAAACCTCCAAAAGTGGTTTGCTTGATTCGTGCATCAAGTGCACCGACACCTGATTAGAATCCCGGGTGGCGAGAACCGCCCATCAGCGTTTGCTCAAACTTTTATCCTCTGTTAAACTCTTGGCTACGAGCGACTTCCGAGAAAATATTAATCTGCGTCACCACCTCGCGGTTTTATCTGAACCCGGCATTTTGAAGGCTTTCGTAAATGGTTGAAGAAGTAAGGCGAAACATTCGAGGGTTTCGATTCGGAGTTTTCGAGCTTGACCTTCAGGCGCGCGAATTGCGGAGACGCGGTCTCAAGGTGAGGCTTCAGCAAAAGCCTCTTCAAATTCTTGAACTGCTTCTGGAGAAAGCTGGCGAGGTCGTGACGCGCAAAGAGCTGCGCGAGAAATTATGGCCGGATACTTTTGTGGGGTTC
>DATGKJ010000052.1:0-5072 GCA_035294685.1 Terriglobia bacterium
CCCCGAGGCCAATAAGCTGTTGCGACGCGAGTATCGCGCGCCGTGGAAGTACCCGGAAGCCTGAGCGCTATGGCTCCTTACAAGAGTGACGTTTCTTTATCCGGTTGAACTCTTCATCCAGGCCTGCGGGCCCCCCTTTAAGAGAAGTTATCAAAAATTGCGAAGCCCCTCGCAAAGTTTCCAAGACGCGAAGAAGCGCGAGGAATGATCCTGTTAGTTTCCCATGCGCGACTTTGCGTCTTGGCGCCTTGGCGTGAGGCTTTTCAGCGCTTCTCCCGACGGAAAAGGGAATTGCAGGGAATCGCAGTCAGGATTCGTTACCTGCAAACGCCCCTTAATGCAGAAAATGTCGCCTTCCGGTAAAAAGCATAGCCAGGCCCAGCCTGTCGGCGGCGTTGATTACGATATCATCTCGCATCGAACCGCCGGGCTGGACAATAGCTGTCGCGCCTGCTTTAGCTGCTTCCTCAATGCCATCCGGAAACGGGAAAAAGGCGTCGGAAGCTACTACGGTATTTTTCAGATCGTGATTTAACTCGCGCGCCTTCGTGGCCCCCAGGCGAACCGAATCAACCCGGCTCATCTGCCCCGCGCCAATACCAACCAGCGTGCCTTCGCGCGCGTAAACAATGGCGTTGGACTTCACGTGTTTCACGACGCGCCACGCGAACACTAAGGCTCGCTTTTCCCCTTCCGTCGGCTGCCGCTTGGTGACACATTTCCATTCCGCTTCATTCACGCCAATGGGATCAGGCGTTTGCGCCAGCAAACCGCCGCTGATGCTTTTCAATTGCAGGCTTTCGAGATTTGCCGAAGGCGGATCGGGCATTTCCATCAAGCGCAGATTTTTCTTTTTTCCCAGAGTCTCCAGCGCTTGCGGTTCATAACCCGGGGCCGCAATGGCTTCCACAAAGAGCTTGGCGAGTTCCTCGGCTGTGGCCCCATCCACTTTGCGGTTAAAGGCGATTACGGAACCGAAGGCTGAGACCGGGTCTACGGCCAGCGCCCGCAGGTAACTTTCCGCCAGAGTCGATCCTGTGGCTGCCCCGCAAGGGTTCGTGTGTTTGATGATTACAGTTGCAGGCTCGGGGAACTCGCCCACCAGTTGCCAGGCGGCATCCAGATCAACGAGATTATTGAATGAAAGCTCCTTGCCCTGAAGCTGCCGCGCTGCGGCAAGGCCGTGACCTGACGCGCCGGGATTGCGGTAAAGCGCCGCTTTCTGATGCGGATTTTCACCGTAGCGAAGGTCGGCGATTTTCGGGAAATTCAAAGACAAGTGCGCAGGCAATTCGCTTTCGCCCGCTCGCCGGGCCAGTTCTGTGAAGATCGCTGAGTCATAAGCGGCTGTGCGCGCGAAGGCTTTGCGCGCCAGGCGCGCGCGCGTTTCTGGAGAGAGCGCGCCGGAATTCGCGCGCGCTTCCTGCAGAACGGGTTCATAGTCGGCGGGGTCTACCACCACCGCCACATCTTCAAAGTTCTTGGCCGCCGAGCGGATCATCGAAGGCCCGCCGATATCGATATTCTCAATCAGTTCCGCCAGTTCCACGCCAGGCTTGCTGGCAGTCCTCTCAAAGGGATAAAGATTGATGGCGACCAGATCGATATATTCGATGCCATGTGCCTTCACCTGCTTCTGATGCTCAGGATTCGAGCGGATGGCCAGAATGCCGCCATGAATTTTGGGGTGCAGCGTCTTTACACGCCCGTCGAGCATTTCCGGAAAGCCCGTAAGATCAGCCACCTCCCGAACCTTCAGGCCCTTTTCGCGCAGCAGCTTGGCAGTCCCTCCCGTAGAAATGATTTCAACTCCCAGATCAGCCAAACCAGCGGCAAATTCCGTCACGCCCGTTTTGTCGCTGACGCTGATCAGCGCTCTTGCAATTTTTTTCATGATGACTCCCTGATGAATAATTCAACCGGCTTTCAACCACAAGAGAAAGAATTCTACTTTATCTCGAAAAAACAGAAAGACAAAAGAGAAGCTAGATGGTTTAGTGCGGCTATTCTTGATTACAGTGACATTGTCGCACTCCTTTTCGACAACCCACACCCTCTGGCCTCTCCCCGGTGGGAAAGGATACAAACTGTTTCAAAGCCCTTCAGACAATCAACAGCCTGATGAGAAACCTGCCAAACTGTCATCCTGAGGAGCCGAAGGCGGTCCTGAGTGCAACGAAGGAAGGATCACTGTATTTGCCTGATCCTGCTAATACGGGGATGCTTCGCTGCGCTCAG
This sequence comes from Terriglobia bacterium, assembly GCA_035294685.1. Lineage (GTDB taxonomy): Bacteria > Acidobacteriota > Terriglobia > UBA7540 > UBA7540 > RH2-MAG17b. The sequence continues at coordinate 2,239 of DATGKJ010000052.1, forward strand.
CATGACAGAACTGTTTCTTAGCAGAATGTGGATGTGTCGCGGAGTTTATCTGAGCCGAAATGCAGGGATTCTTCGCTGCCGCTCAGAATGACAGATTCCAGAAGTTCTTTCGCAAAGCACCAGGAGCAACTACGATGCCGTGGCGGCTCGCAGCTTCACGCGACCATCCTCAACGGTCACGGAAAACTGAATGGAATCGCACTGAAGGGATTGCTTAAGCTGGCGGGTCTTTTCACGGATGAAGTCCCGAAAGAGCTGGGGATCGATATTCTCAACGGATTCTCCGGCTTCGGATTTGGCGCGGACCACCGCCTGAAGAAGCCTTTCGACTTTCTCTTTTTCCAGATCAGGATCAGACCATGACACGCTGAAGCTTTCCTGCGCTGGTCCTGATCCATGCGGGCGTTGGGCCAGGGGCAAAACGCCCTCTTCCTTCATCTTCAATTTCTTTCGCCAGAGATCGTTATGAACTGCATAGCTCTGCGTGAGTTGATTGAAGCGAAACCGCTGGCGGAAACTCATCTCCACGGTTCCGGCGCTATATTGCTTGATGGTCTTTTCGACGCGGAAAACAAGGTCATGGGGCGGGCGAGGCGAGCCGCCGTTAAAGTAAGTCTCATACTCAATTTTCAGACGGCGGAGATTATCTTCAAGCTTGCTCAACTCCTCATCGACGATCACGAAACCTCCTTGCCCAGTCCGGTACGATTCGCTCCATCTCGGTTTAGCACTACAACTATTATAACTGATAAGTAAATAGGCTCTTAGTGCGCGCCGCGAGCGGGAGTCCACCTGCGGCACGTCAATATCTTTGTGGTCTGGAATAAGGGTTAGAGATGCGGAAATCCATTGTAAACGTTTATCCGACTGACTACACTAGTCGTATGTCACGGAAATACCTGGACCGAACCCACGGGCGGGACGCCCGTGCCACAGTTGTGGCATGGCCATCTTGTCCATGACCACACATTGTCCAGAAAATGTTAGTGACACATGACTAGACGGTGGCAATAACCTCCGGAGGTTCGTTATGGATCTTCATGGAAAAAAGATTGCAATTCTCGTAGCAGACCAGTATCAGGAAATGGAGGTCTGGTATCCGCTGCTGCGCTTTCGTGAGGATGGCGCCGAGACGGAAGCCATCGGGGCTGAAGCGGGCAAAACTTATAACAGCAAGAAGGGCTATCCGGTGGTTGCGGACAGGTCCATCGGCGACGTGCATGCGAGCGACTATGACGCCGTCGTTGTTCCAGGAGGCTGGGCGCCGGACACGCTGCGTCAGGACCCACGGGTGCTGAAATTCGTCCGCGAAATGCACGATTCCGGAAAGGTGGTGGCCGCCATCTGCCACGCAGGATGGGTGCTGGCGTCAGCGGATATCGTGCGCGGGCGCAAGGCCACTTGCTTTAAAGCCATCAAGGACGACCTCATCCACGCAGGGGCCAACTACGTGGATAGCGAGGTCGCCGTGGATGGAAATATCATCACCTCCCGGATGCCGACCGACTTGCCAGCCTTCTGCCGGGAAATTGGCAAGGCGCTGGCCGCCCAGCCTGCCGCTCGCAAGGCAGGCAAAGCATAGGCACGAGGCCTCCATGACTGATAACGTGAAGTCGCGTTGTGGCAGGTCAGTGCTCAGTATCAATCAGGATAATGTCGTGGGGGGATGATTAGGTGAAAATTATCGCGATGGTATTATGGAAATATATCTTGTATTTTCTGTAGCTTATGAGTCGATGGTCCACGGTCGAAAGTGTAAAATTTCCTGCGGCTCGTTTTAACCTAACACATCATTAACACAAAATTTCAGGAACGAACCCTAAGGTTATGTTAACCAAGTTTATTTATTTCACATTATGAAATATAACGACTAGCTTACCTAAGGAGCCCTCATGCGGAAACTCAAAGTTGCTCGTGGAGTTGGGATTGTCGCTACGCTCATGGTTGCAGTCTTCGCGCTAGTTCCACAAACGGCGATGGCGCGCTCGCACAAAAAGGCGCATCTGCTTTTCTTTACCCTCTCGGCAGGCTTCAAGCACGCCAGCATTCCCACCGCTGTCCAGGTGATTACCCAGATCGGGGACAAATCCGGCGCATGGGATACGACCACTTCGCAGGATGTTTCCGTATTTACACCGGAAAACCTGAAGCACTATGACGCCATCATGTTCTACACCACGGGTGAATTGCCGATGAGCGATGCAGAAAAGGCGGCGTTTATTCACTTCGTTCGTTCAGGGCACGGTTTTGTGGGCGTCCACAGCGCGACGGACACTTTCTACATGTGGCCCGATTATCTTGAATTGATCGGCGGCTACTTTAATGACCATCCCTGGCATCAAAAAGTGACGGTGGATGTGACGGACCCAAACAGCCCCATCGTCGGATTCCTGGGCAAGTCGTTCCAGGTTTATGACGAAATCTACCAGATCAGCGACTTTCAGTATAAAACCTCGCACGTGCTGCTGAAGCTGGACCCCTCTTCGGTTAATATTCACAACCCGCGTGTGCGGCGCAGATTCTATAGCTGGCCGCTGGCGTGGACCCGTCACGACGGCAAAGGACGCGTGTTTTACTGCGCCCTCGGCCACGAGGACTCCACCTGGCACTCCGAGTGGTTCCAGAAAATGATGCTCAATGGCATTGAGTGGAGCATGGGAACTCTGAAATGAGTGTAACCCCGGGCCAGACGAGTAACGTCAAAAACTTTTAGCGAGGGTTTTTCTCTGATCTTTGAAGTCGAGCCTTACGATGGCGACAGAGATCGAGCTTGACATCAACGGGAAACGGCGCGTTATCCACGCCGAGTCTGACACCACGCTGCTTAGCGCCCT
>DATGKJ010000053.1:0-4504 GCA_035294685.1 Terriglobia bacterium
TCCTGAATAATGTTGCCATTGCCCCGGACTGGCCCATCCAATCGTTGCAGATTACAATTGATCACGAAGATGAGATTATCCAGCTTCGCCCGAGCCGCCAGAGAAATGGCGCCGAGAGTTTCAGGCTCATCCACTTCGCCATCGCCCAGAAATGCCCACACCTTCATGCCCGCAGTCTTCTTCAATCCCCGGTCTTCCAGATAACGTAAAAAACGAGCGTGGTAGATGGCCATAATAGGGCCAAGGCCCATCGAAACCGTGGGATACTGCCAGAAGTCAGGCATCAGCCAGGGGTGCGGATACGATGAAAGCCCTCCGCCCGGCTTAAGCTCACGCCGGAAATTCTCAAGTTGCTGTTCAGTGAGTCGTCCTTCCAGAAAGGCCCGCGCGTACATGCCGGGCGAAGCATGCCCCTGGAAGAAGATGACATCCGCATCATGCTCCTCGTTCGCGCCACGGAAAAAGTGATTGAAACCTACTTCATAAAGCGTCGCCGCCGACGCATAGGTTGAAATGTGCCCGCCTATGCCATCCTCCGCCTTGTTGGCTCGCACTACCATGGCCATCGCATTCCAGCGCACCAGGCTCTTGATCCGCCGCTCGATCTCGATATCACCCGGGAAAGGGGGCTGTTCTTCTACAGGAATCGTATTGATGTAAGGCGTATTAATGGCAGGAGGAATCTTGACGCCACTAGCCTCGGCGTGTTCGCGGAGGCTCCCCAGGAGATTCCGCACGCGGCGCGAGTCGCGTTGCTCAATGACATAGTCGAGGGATTCAATCCACTCCCTCGTCTCAATCGATTCGAGTTCGGTAAACTCGTTCTCGACAGCCTCAATCATGCTTTTTCACTTCCTTAAGTTAAAATTCCCGGGACGGCCCGCCAAAATCTTGCACCCGGCGCTGCCGGCCGCTTCATTGGAAAACGTCGCCGCGAACAACTGCTTTTCAGGCATTCTTTTCACTCGAAGAAGGTTCGGCGAGAAACTACAAATCCAACAGTTCTCATTTTTGTGCGGACTCTTCCGGCCCCTCGATTCTCTATCTTACGCCTATTTGCAGTCGCTGGCGCATCATCGTCTCACCTTATTAAGGTCTTGAGCCAGGCCACGAACATCTATCGCGGAGGCATTATGGGGTCTGAATCGATTGAAAAAGCTAAGCCTTGAGCGATTCGAGCATCGTCACGACGCCGTGCCATTCATGATCCCTCCAGCAGGGTGATAAAACGGTTGCGGCCGCAGAAAAGCAACTTCCCAAGGCCCGCCAGGCCAACACGTTAAAGTCTGTGGCAAACAGCCCCTGTCTTTATAAATTAGCGAGCCCCGAACCCTTCTGTCAAAAGTTTTTAAGTTTTTCTGGTAACATCTCACCAACTCACACCGCATTTCAGATAGCCTCCGATGCGAACCTTTCTCCGCCTCGGTTCAGGTGGCGCATCGGTATAGCGCGCATGAGCACTTTGCAGATGCAGGTCAATTTGTTAGTCTACTGAGTGATGCAGACTTGGGTGAGAGTTCAACATCATCAACAAAACTTATGATCGACGATTGGTCGGACTTTCAAGGAGTTAACGCCGGGTACGTCGCCGAGCTTTACGAGCGCTTTCGCCAGGACCCTAATGCTGTTGATGCGGAAACGCGAGCCTTCTTCGAAAAGTCCCCTCCTGTCAAGCTGCTTTCGCCTGGGTTTCGCGGCGCAGCGCCTGTAGCGGAAGTCGAGAAGATCGTCGCCGCAGTAAACCTCGCAGAATCGATTCGTAAATTCGGCAACCTTGCCGCACATATCGATCCGTTGGGCAGCGAATTGCCCGGCGATCCTTCTTTGCTTCCCGAAACTTACGGCCTAACTGAAGAGGACTTGAAGCGTCTTCCTGCCAACATTATTTCCGGCTCCATTGCGGAAACCGCGTCGAACGCGCTCGAAGTGATCCAGGCGTTGCGCCGGGTCTACTGTTCCCATAGCGGCTTCGACTACGCTCACCTTCGCGATCCCGAGGAGCGGGAGTGGTTGCGCAACGCCACAGAATCCGGGATGTTTCATCCACCTAAGAATCCCATTTCAGAAATAGGGATTCTGGAGAGGCTCACCCAGGAAGGCGTGTTCGAATCATTCTTGCATCGCACTTTCCCGGGGAAGACGCGCTTCTCGATTGAAGGACTGGGGATGTTGATCCCGGTCCTGGAAGAGGTAATCCACTCTGCGGCGGAAGCGAATACTCGGCAAATTCTGATCGGCATGGGGCATCGCGGGCGGCTGAACGTGCTGGCTCATGTGCTGAATAAGCCCTATGCGCAGATCCTGGCCGAATTTAAGGACCCTGTCAAAACCAGTAAATACCGGGGGGACCTGGGATGGACCGGCGACGTAAAATACCATTCCGGCGCGCAGCGTTCGCTTCAGAGCGACGAAACGGTGAGCCTGGTCATCTCAATGGCCCCCAACCCCAGCCACCTGGAAGCCGTCGATCCCGTTATCCTCGGAATGGCGCGAGCCGGCGGCACGCAGACGGATCAACGCGGAGCGCCGCGCTTCGATTCCACACGAACCTTACCCATCCTGATTCATGGGGACGCCGCCTTCCCCGGTCAGGGCGTGGTGGCGGAAACCCTCAATCTCTTTAAGCTTCCCGGATATACCACTGGCGGCGCCATTCACATTATCGCCAACAATCAACTGGGGTTCACCACCCCGCCTGAAGAAGGCCGCAGCACCATCTTTGCCAGCGACCTGGCCCGCGGATTCCGAATTCCCATCGTGCATGTCAATGCGGACGATCCAGAAGCCTGTATCGGAGCGGCGCGCCTTGCCTTTACCTACCGCGCGCGTTTCCGTAAAGATTTTCTGATTGACCTCGTCGGATATCGACGCTACGGACATAACGAAGGTGACGAGCCCAGCTTCACGCAGCCCGAGATGTACCGAAAAATTGCCGAGCACCCCACGGTGCGCCAGCTTTGGGTAAAGACCCTCCTCGAACGCGGCGTGATCCAGCCCGGCTTCGCCGAGGAGCTTGTGCGCAAACATATGGATCACATCCAGAGCGTCTACAATTCTCTGGAGCCGGAAAGGCAACTGGTGGAACCGGTGCCTGAGCCGCCAAAGCCCGGCACCGCACGGCAGACAAAAACCGCGGTTCCCATTGAACGTTTACGGCAACTCCATGAGGCCCTGCGTCGCTTCCCGGAAGGATTCACTGTCAATCGAAAACTTCAGCGGGCCATCGACCGCAAGCGCACCACCTTCGAAGACATCGATGCAAAAACTATCGACTGGTCGTCAGCAGAGGAACTTGCCTGGGCGTCGATTCTTGAGGACGGCATTGCCATCCGCGTGAGCGGCCAGGACGTGGAGCGCGGAACCTTCAGCCAGCGCCATGCGGTCTTTTATGATGCCAATACGGGCGATCGATACATTCCCCTTCAGGCATTGCCGCAGGCTAAGGCTGCCTTTGAAATTCGCAACAGTCCTCTGTCTGAAAATGCTGTCCTAGCCTTCGAGTACGGCTATAACGTGAATGAGCCCGGCCGCCTTGTGATCTGGGAGGCGCAATATGGAGATTTTGTGAATGGGGCGCAGGTCGTCATTGACGAATTCATTGTCTCGGCCCGGTCCAAATGGGGTTTAACACCCTCACTTGTCCTGCTGCTGCCTCATGGACTTGAGGGCCAGGGACCGGATCACTCCAGCGCCCGCCCTGAACGCTTTTTGCAGTCTGCGGCGGCCATCAACATCCGCATCGCCAATTGCACGACCGCCGCGCAATACTTTCATCTGCTGCGTCGGCAAGCGCTGCTCTTGCAGAAGGACCCGCTTCCGCTCATTGTTCTTACGCCCAAGAGCCTGCTGCGTCATCCGCTGGTTGCGTCGTCACCGCGAGAGTTGGCTGAAGCCGGTTGGCAGGCAGTGATCGATGATGAAGCCTCCCGGCAAAGGCCCGACGAGGTTCGGAGATTGATCCTCTGCAACGGCAAGGTTTATGTGGACCTGGCGACTTCCCCCCAACGGCAGCAGACCCCGGCGGTTGCTGTCTGCCGCGTCGAGCAACTTTATCCTCTCCCAGAGGATGATCTGAAAGACCTGCTGGCCGCCTATCCCGCCCTGGATGAAGTCGTCTGGCTGCAGGAAGAACCGAGGAATATGGGAGCCTGGGAATTTGTGAGACTCCAGCTTGCGCGGCTCATTGATGGGCGCTGCCCGCTCCACTACATTGGCAGGCCGCGCAGCTCGAGCCCCGCCGAGGGCTCTTCCGCCTGGCACGCTCTCAATCAGGAATTAATCATCCGTCAGGCGTTTGATATGAAAGGTGTGCGCACCGAAGATACGGTGCTTCTTCGCAAGGCCTGAGTGAAGCTGCAAATTGGGGGTCGTTGCGTTTTGTTTTCAGGCGGCCCCGAAGCGCGACTCGCCACCGCAGAAATACTTTCAGGTAAGATGGCCAACGCGCTTGCTGAGGTGAATATGCCGACCCAAATTGTTGTCCCAGAGCTTGGCGAATCGGTTT
>DATGKJ010000054.1:0-2397 GCA_035294685.1 Terriglobia bacterium
ATCAGCGCTACCAGAGCCAGATAAAATCCGGCCACCCAGGTAATTTTGGTCAAAACATCGTCTACGTAATCCGCCGTGCGCCTGCCCGGACGGATGCCCGGAATAAAGCCGCCCTGCTTGCGCACGTTATCCGCCACTTCATCGGGGTTATAGATGATGGACAAGTAGAAGTGCGCAAAGAAAATAATCAGCAGAATGTACGTCAGCGTGTAAAGCGGCTCACCCCAGGCAAAGAGCGCGAGGAAGCCGTTTATAAACTTTCCAAACAACCCGCCTTTCCAGAACAATCCGATCGTTTGCGGAAAGGTGAGCAGAGAAACCGCAAAGATGATGGGCATGACGCCGCCGCTATTCACTTTAAGCGGCAGGTGCGTGGAAACGCCCCCCACAATCCTGCGGCCGACGATGCGCTTGGCGTACTGAATCGGAATGCGCCGCTCGCCGCGCTCGAAAAAGACGATAAAGGCCACAATCGCCAGCATGAAGACCAGCAACATGATCAGCGTGATCGGGCTCCAGATGCGCGTCACAAAAACGTTGCTGTAAAGATTGCCGATGGCGCTCGGCAAGCCGACGACAATGCCCGCAAAGATGAGCAACGACATGCCGTTGCCAATGCCGCGGGAGGTAATCTGCTCGCCGAGCCACATGATGAATACCGCGCCGGCCGTGAGCGTCAAAACGGTGGTAAAGATAAAGCCCGGGCCAGGGTTGCGGACCATCGGAACGCCCAGGCTGGTCTCGCGCTGGAGCGCGATGGCAATGCCAAGCGATTGGAAAGCGCTCAGACCTACAGTCATCCAACGCGTGTAATCGGTGATCTTCCGCCGCCCCAGCTCTCCTTCCTTCTGAAGCTTTTCGAGCGTCGGCGAAACAACGGTCAGCAGTTGCAGGATGATCTGCGCCGTAATATAGGGCATAATGCCCAGCGCAAAAACCGTCAGCCGGTTCAGGCTGCCGCCGGAAAACATCGAAAGCAGCCCGAAGAGCGTCCCGCCCATCTGATTGAAGTATTGCTGAAAGACCGAGGCGTTGATGCCGGGGGTCGGGATGAACGATCCCAGCCGGTAAACCGCCATCAGGATGAGGGTGAAGGTGATCCGCTTGCGGAGATCGGTAATCTCCCAGAGACTTTTCAGGGACTCCATCATGCGGAAATGACCTCAGCCTTGCCGCCGGCTTGCTGAATCTTCGCCAGAGCGGATTGCGAAAAGAGGTGAGCCGAAATCGTGAGAGGCGCCTTCAGTTCTCCATCTCCCAGAATTTTGAGTCCGTCTCCAAGCTGCTTCACGAGGCCGCGATCGAGGAGGGTTTGCGGCGTCACCGTTTCTCCGGCGTTAAAGTCCGCAAGATCGCGGAGATTGACGATGGCGTAATGCTTCTTGAAGATGTTGGTGAACCCGCGCTTCGGCAGCCGCCGCTGAAGAGGCATCTGGCCGCCTTCGAAGCCTGGCCGGATGCTCGATCCCGCACGCGACTTCTGGCCTTTTGAGCCGCGAGTGGCGGTCTTTCCGTGCCCGGAACCCATGCCAAAGCCAATACGCTTGCGGCGCTTGTGGGCTCCGCGAGGAGGCTGAATTGTTCCAATGTGAGTGGCCATATCAGGGAATCTGCTTCTCAGTTTTCCGACCGGGAATTAACAGGCGACAATTGCGTCATAGCCGGTTCCCCTGGAGTTTCGTCGATCGCCGCTGCGTCTGAAAATAATCTCTTTCACGACGGGGTAGGGGAGCCTTCAACGGCTTCAGTCGCCGCGGAACGCTGGCCGGCTTCCCCAGGAGGCTTCGCTGGCGCAGCTTCGGAAGCCCGGATTGTATATTCGGGGATTGTGGCCCATGCCGACTCTGCCTTCCGATCGACAACCTGAACCAGGTGCGAAATCGAGGCCACCAGGCCGCGAACGGAGGGATGATCCGGAAGCTCCACAACCTGATTCAGCCGGCGGAGTCCCAGACTGCGAACCCTCTCTTTTTGCCGGCGGCTGAAGCCGATTCCGCTGCGGACCCACTGAATGCGGATTGTCTTGGTCTCTTTCACCGAATCTCCAAGCTCCGATTAGAGTTCTTCGCGAGCCTTGCCGCGAGCGTTCGCCACTTGGTCAGGATCGCAAAGCTTTACCAGCGCGTCCATAGTGGCCTTGACGACGTTGTGCGGGTTCGTTGTCCCCAGAGATTTCGTCAAGACGTTCTGAATGCCTGCCGCCTCAACCACGGCCCGAACCGCGCCCCCGGCAATCACTCCCGTTCCCTCAGGCGCGGGCTTCAGAAGGACTTTCCCGGCGCCGAACTTGCCAAGCACCGCATGAGGAATGGATACGGGGGTGATGTTGACTTTGATGATCGATTTCTTCGCGGCTTCAATGCCTTTGCGAATCGCCATCGGCACTTCGCGCGCTTT
>DATGKJ010000055.1:0-15802 GCA_035294685.1 Terriglobia bacterium
GAGCGCGCCCGCCGTCGTCTGGAAAGCCTCATGGGAACACCCCGAAATTGTGCATCCTCTGGATCATCTTATAACGTAGCCTTTCATTTGATAATTATAATACAGGGCGGGTTCGTGGGTGTAAACCGTATAACCTGTCGATGGCGCAGTTCCAGCAAATAGGGCAAGTTAGCTAGCCTCGATTATTGTGTCACTCCGAGCCTTCCACTTGTCATTCTGAGCGTAGCGAAGAATCTCAACGGCAGCGATAAGTGAAAAGTGACGAGTGAATGTAACCAGAACCTCAGCTTGATTTTTTGCTCATCACTCGTCACTAATCACTATCCTTTCGGCTCCCCTGGAACGACAGGCTGGAAGAGCTTTCAGCGACCTGCTCAAAGGGCTCGTCTTTGGCAAGCGCTTCCACGTCGGGTTAGAATAAAGCCTGTCCATCAGATGGCTACCTTTCACATTCTCAACTTTGGTTGTCGCGCGAGCCAGGCGGACGGAGCCGCTCTCAAGACGCAATTGGTGCAGGCAGGCTTTGTCGAGGCTGCTGACCCTCAGGCGAGCTATATTGCGATTTTGAATACTTGCACGGTGACGGCCGCCGCGGACGCCGAAGTGCGCCAGACCATCCGCCGCATTCATCGGCTGAACCCAGGGTGCAAAATCCTGGTGACAGGCTGCTACGCGCAACGGGCGCCGCAGGAAATTGCCGCTCTCGAGGGTGTGGCGTGGGTCGTGGGAAACTCGCACAAGCACCAGGTTATTGACCTGCTTCGGGATCACCTGGCGGAAATTCCCGAAGCTTCTCCAGTGGCGGAATCCCCTGGCGGCGATTTTTCCAGGGCAGTTGGGGAGCGTTGCGGACCCGATCGTGTTGAAGCTTCCCGCTTCCCTGAAGTGCGCGTCGGCGTGATTGCGCCCCAATTTCATTTCATTCCGGCTTTTCCGGACGACCGCACACGCCCGACGCTGAAAGTGCAGGATGGCTGCAACGCCCGCTGTTCTTTCTGCATTATTCCTACGGTGAGGGGACGCAGCCGCAGCCTGCCTCCGGAGCAAGCCGTCAACCATATCCGCGCTCTTGAACAAGCTGGATATCAGGAAGTCGTGATCTCGGGGATCAATCTGGGCAGCTACGGGCGCGATCTCGACCGCCGCACCACATTTCTAGGCTTGCTGGAGAAGATTCTGAGCGAAACGCGTATCCCGCGGCTGCGCATCAGTTCAATTGAACCCATGGACGTGAACCGTGAGCTGATCGCATTTGTCGCTCGCGAGCGCCGCATGGCGGACCACTTTCATGTGCCCCTGCAAAGCGGTTGCGACCGCATCCTGCGCCAGATGAACCGGCGCTACTGGGCCGCTCAGTATGCCGAGCGCATCCTGGCCATTCGTGAAACGATGCCCAATTGCGGCATTGGCGCGGATGTGATGGTGGGCTTCCCGGGGGAAACAAACGATGACCACGCCGTAAGCGCCCGCTTCATTGACTCGCTCCCGTTCACCTATTTGCATGTCTTCCCTTACTCTGCCCGGCCTTCAACGCCTGCCGCGATGCGGAAGGATCAGGTGAACGGCCGCATCGCGCATGAGCGCGGAGCCGAACTCCACGCTCTCGCCGCCCGCAAGCGGCGGGAGTTTCTGACCGCTCAGGTTGGGCGCGTCCTTTCCGCCGTGACGTTAGACGAAGCGCACTCCGGAGGGCGCAGGGCGATTAGCAGCAACTATTTGAACATCACCCTTCCTGCCGGCGATCCGGGCGCCCATCAACTGGTAAATATCAGCGTTCGGCGCGTTCATGAAGATCACCTTTTCGGCCATGTCTCGGAAGGGGATGGCTCAACCCTCGCCACGCAAGCATGAATCTGCTGAAGCTGTCGCCTTCCTGAGGAAAAACCTGTCGTCCATAGCGCTTCTGACGGAGACGTCAGCGCAATTCGGTTCCCTTGGAGAGTTGCTGAAAAACTTGTCCAGGCTATCATTCCGAAGAGCCGATGGCGACGAGGAATCTCGCAAGCCCTTTATTCACAGAACAAGATTCCTCGCGGAGTTTACCCTGAGCCGAAATACAGGGATTCTTCCGCTTCGCTGCGCTCCGCGTCAGAATGACACGCGGAGGGCTCGGCATGACAAGGTTTAGATAAGTTTTTCAGCAACCCGTTGCAGATCGATTCAACCCTTGCTCTCCGTTTGCCGAAAGCCATTATAGAGGGCTAAGATGCGGTGCTGGACATGGAAGGGGGAATCCTCCAGAATAATGGTTGACGACGTCCAAGAGAGCCGTCTCTCGAGAGCGGCTCGGCAATCTCTCCATGGATATTACACAAACGCCTGCGCGTGAAACCATCTCGGTGCACGATTACGTCCGGGAGACGACCAAACTAATCTCCCACCTCCCGCACGACTGGGAGTTGCACTCAGCCGTGCTGTTGACTCCGGCGGAAGAGAGGACGATGGTGCGCGAGCCTGTCCATGCCGTGCCTTCCTCGATGGCAAAACGCATTAGGAGGCTGCGCGTGTGGGTGGCGCCCTATATTGGTTGCTTCGAATCGGGAGATGTCGTTTGCTTTTCGAAGCCCGCCGGGGAAACGCATTCGGCGGTGTGGGTGGAATCCGACGACCGGACTCATCTGATTTTATCCTGCCGCGAACTCGACGCTCACGACACCGGCTTTGAGTTGCTGGCCAGCATCGCGCAGTTGGTTCATTCGAATTTAACCGCGGCGGAATTGGAACGCTACGCTCGGCTCCTGAAAGAAGAACTTCAACAGGAAGTGCGCGGCGAAATCGATAAGGACGCGCTTTCCGCCAAAGAAGCTTATCTCGGATCGCGCGGCTCTTCCACTCAGAAGGCCGGGGCGTTCGAGCATTATCGGGATGTCTCCATGGTGAGCACCATGGCGGAATATATGCACGGTTTGTGGCATGACGTTCAAATCCGCACCGGACCGGAGCACTTGCCCGTCGTCCAGTTGAGAAAGCGGATGGTGTTGCTTGCGGAAATGTTTCCGCCCAATCCCGGATATAATCTGTTCGCCCGCGAACTGGAAGCCAGCAACGATTCGTAATCACTAACTATTTCAGGAGCAATTTTTTTGACACGCACTTCAGCCGCTGAACTTCAACCCCAGGCGTTGCGCCACGACTGGAAGCGCGAGGAAATCCGCGCCATTTATCACCAGCCGCTTCTTGAGCTGATTTTTCAGGCTCAGCAGATCCACCGGCAATTTCACCAACCGGGTGAAGTGCAATTGTGCCGCCTTCTTTCCATTAAAACGGGCGGCTGCCCGGAGGACTGCGCTTATTGCCCGCAAAGCGCGCACTATCATACTGAAGTGAAGCCGGGCGCGCTGATGTCCGTGGAAGAGGTGCGGCGCGCGGCAGAAAAAGCGCGGGATGAGGGCGCCACGCGCTTCTGCATGGGGGCGGCGTGGCGGGAAGTGCGGGATGGCAGGGATTTTGAAAATGTTCTGGCGATGGTGCGCGAAGTGGCCTCGCTGGGCATGGAAGTGTGTTGCACGCTGGGAATGCTCAATGAGCATCAGGCTCGGCGTCTGGCTGAAGCCGGCCTGACCGCCTATAACCACAACCTCGACACCTCCCCCGAATATTACGGCGCAATCATCACCACCCGCCGTTACGAAGATCGCCTGCGAACGCTCGAATATGTGCGGCGGGCAGGCATTTCCGTCTGCTCGGGAGGCATCATCGGTATGGGCGAGTCGGACGAAGACCGCGTGGGCCTGTTGCATCAGCTTGCCGTGATGAATCCGCATCCGGAAAGCGTTCCCATCAATTTACTGGTGCGCGTGGAAGGCACGCCGCTCGGCGAGGCTGAACCCACCGATCCGCTGACGCTTGCGCGCACCATTGCCACAGCGCGCATTCTGATGCCTGCTTCCATGGTCCGCCTGAGCGCAGGCCGTCGCTCGTTGAGCCGCGAATCGGCCGCGCTCTGTTTTATGGCTGGAGCCAATTCCATCTTTTTCGGCGAAAAGCTTCTGACCACTCCCAATCCCGGCCGCGACGAGGATGAACTTCTGTTTCGCGATCTTGGTTTGAGGGCCATGAGCCGTGTCTGAGCCCGCGACCCGGACCGCCCTCGCACGGCTTGCCGCAGACCTCGAACAGCTCGAATCACAATCCCAATTGCGCTCTCTCGATCACGTCGAGGGCGTCAATCTCTGTTCCAACGACTATCTGGCGCTCGCGCGCGATCCGCGCCTGAAAGCGGCTGTTGTTGAAGCGCTCCAGCGGGAAGCCGCCCTCGCCTCCACCGGCTCGCGCCTGCTTTCAGGGAACGATCCCATCTGGGAAGCGTTGGAAGAGGAATTTGCCGCATTCGTGGGCGCGCGCGCGGCTCTTTTTTTCAGCTCCGGCTATGCCGCAAACCTGGGCTTGCTGAGCGCCCTCCTGCGGCCTGAGGACCTGGTCTTCTCCGACAGCGCCAATCACGCCAGCCTGATCGACGGCATTCGCCTTTCGCGCGCTCGCAAAGTGATCTTTCCTCACCTGGACCTAGACTTTCTCGAAGACCGCCTTGCGGATTCCCGTCGGGAGCGCTGCGAAAAATTTATCGTGATAGAGAGCCTTTTCAGTAGGGAGGGAGACCGCGCGCCGCTTGCCGAAATTGCAGCGCTCGCTGAGAAATACGGCGCGGCGCTGATTGTGGATGAAGCGCACGCAACGGGCGTCCTGGGCCCCCAGGGCCGCGGCCTGGTTGCAGAAGCCGGAGTGCGCGACGCCGTTCTCGCTTCGGTGCACACCTGCGGCAAGGCGCTGGCCAGCGCGGGCGCATTCGTTGCCGGCTCGGATATTCTGAAGCGGTTTCTGGTGAACCGCGCCCGCACCTTTATCTTTTCAACCGCGCTGCCGCCTTATATGGCTCATCAAATCCGCGCCGCGTTGAAGCTGGCTCGTGAGGCGGACGACCGGCGCGAGCGTCTGTTCCTGCTGGCGGATGCGCTGCGCTCGCGCCTGAAGGAATTAGGTTTGAATACGGGCCGTTCTGATTCTCAGATCGTACCCGTCATGCTGGGGAACAATGACTCCGCCTTGCGCGCAGCGGAAACCCTTCGGCGTGCAGGCTTCGCGATCCGTGCCATCCGCCCTCCCACAGTCGCGCCCGGCACGGCCAGGCTGCGAATCTCTTTGAACGCCGGACTCTCTGAAACGGATTGCGAGCGGCTTATCCAGGCGCTTGTTGGCGCAATGATATCACCACACGCTCCGAGCAACCGCGCAAAGCAGCGGCTAGCGTGACCCAACTGAAATGCGCGACCTATGTCAGGGCGTAAATATCATGCTGAGTCCGTTTGTCTGCCATTCTGACGCCGATCGCAGCCTCGAAAATCATCCATGCTCGTCATTCCCGCGGAAGTGAACCCGTCTCTGGATCGCTTACGCGGGAATGATGCAGAGCCGATAGTCGGTAGCCACCGTCAACCGGTTTTATGGTTAACCGTGGGTTTGCGACGACGGCGAAAAGGCCCACAGTCAGAAAAGCGCTGACTGTGGCTACCCTTGCATCCCGTCAGATCGTAAGTGTAATCCATCTCCCATGCGCTTGCCCGCAATGATAAGGCGCGCGCCCATGCCTTGATACGCCGAGAGGCGGTTTTGTTGAACTGAGGGCAAATGTTCACAGGTTGAATTGACAACCGGGTTCCATCAAGCGGAGAATGAAGTTAGAAGGTGGTCTTATGGGTGTCGCAGTCGCCCCTGACACTCGAAATGAACTTCATGAAGCGCGCTGGTGGGAAACGCTTCCTGACGGCAGGCTTCATTGTTATCTCTGCCCGCGCCATTGCCACATTGGCGAGGGGCTAACGGGCTTCTGCTATATTCGCAAGAATATCGGCGGGAAGCTCTATAACCTGGGCTACGCGCAGCCTGCGGCCATTCAGATCGATCCCATCGAAAAAAAGCCTCTGAATCATTTCATGCCGGGAACCCGCATCTTCTCAATGGGCACAGCCGGCTGCAACATGGGCTGCTTCTTCTGCCAGAACTGGGACATCTCAAAATCCAAAGCCGACCAGACGCACTCCGTTCACCTCGATCCGGCAGAGGTCGTGCTTGCGGCCATTGAGTATCGCTGCCCTTCCCTGGCCTTCACCTACAACGAGCCGACGATCTGGGGAGAGTATGTGATTGACATTTCGAAAGTGGCGCACCAGGTGGGGCTGAAGACGGTGATGGTGACCAATGGCTACATCACGCGGGAGGCCCTTTTTGAGGTCTATGGGCACATCGATGCGGCGAACGTGGACCTGAAGGCGTTCACCGAAAAGTTCTATTCCAAAATCACGCTTACCCACTTGCAGCCCGTGCTCGATACGCTCAAAACCCTGCGGCACGAAACAAACGTGTGGTTTGAAATCACCAACCTGATGATCCCCACGCTCAACGACGCCGTGGAGGAGACTAGGGAACTCTGCGGCTGGATTCTTGAAAATCTGGGCGATGACGTGCCCCTGCACTTCACCGCCTTCCATCCGGATTTCAAGCTCCGCGACAAGCCAAACACTCTGCCTGAGACGCTGCACCAGGCCCGCACCGTAGCGCGTGAAATGGGATTGAAGTTTGTCTACGAAGGCAACATCTACTCCGACGGCGGAAATACCATCTGCCCGGGCTGCAAGCGCACCCTCGTGAAGCGCTGGTGGCACAAGGTAAGCGACGTTCGCATCAATGAAAAAGGCCAGTGTGAATATTGCGGCGCGCAGATTCCGGGCTATTTCAAAAAGCCTACCCTGCCCTCTATGGATGAAGCCATCCGGCTGGCAAGCGGCGTGAGGGTATAGCCTGTTTTTCGCAGCTTGCGTTCTCCACTGTCGAACTTGCAACAGGCCGCAAACGGCTTCTGCTTTTTCTGTAGTAAAGAGCGCGAATGCGCGCTATCTCTCGAAGTGAAAGACCTTTCGGAGCGGCACAGAGAAACCTGCGAGCAGCGGCGACTTCAGCGTATCCGGTGGCCTGATATGCTCGCGAGGCTGGAGGCTCTCAGAAGGGGAGTAAACTTCGATCGTCTCCGCTTCAGGATCGACAAGCCAATATTCGCACACGCCGTATTTGGCATACAACTTCAACTTCTCGCCGCGATCACGCCGCTCGGTAGCCTCAGAAAGCACCTCGATCACCAGATTCGGAGCGCCCTGAACACCCCGTTCGGTCATTCGTTTCAGCCGGTCATTCAACACCACCATGAGATCAGGCTGCACCACATCATGATTCGAAAGGATCACGTCGAACGGAGCTGTGTAGACTTCGCCCAAGCGGCGTTCGAGAAGGAATTCTGCCATCAGGCGTCCTAACTGAATGACCACAATCTGGTGCTTTCGCAGCGGGCTTGGGGTCACGAAGTGCTCTCCGTTGATGATCTCGTGTCGTCTGCCGTCGTCGGGCAAAGCAAGAAGATCTTCGTATGTCAGGCGAGTATCAACCGGCATGCCCACATTATACGCCTTCAGCAACTTTGCTTGCATGGAAGAAGCGGCATTCTCCAATTTGAGTCCTCGCCATATTTAGCAGGCGGCACTGTGCAACACGGCGCGGCTAATTGAGATGATAGGTATAGTAACCGGGACCCACTCGCATATTGTGGATGAGGGGCGCAGGCACTAATGCGGCCAGCAGGAAACCACCCACCGCCTGAGCCAGCGCCAGCGGCCAGATGTTCGGATGCCGTACAAAAACCTCTGCCAGGATCACGCCTCCCACGAGCGTTGCGACCACCAGGATCGAATTCGGAAGATGCGCCCCACCGAACATGATTCCAACCAGGATCGATCTTAAATGCCGACCCTTCACCACCTGCATCAGACGGCGGTGGAAATAGGATTGCGCCAGGTATTGCTGGAAGCAGCACCAGAGGACATATCCGAAGAAGCGCTGTAGAGCGAACAGGCCTGGCCACAGTAATGCGAGGCGATGCTGCGCCAGCGCGTAAATCACAATGGGGGTGTAAATCGCCGCAGCCAGCGGAAGAATGATTCCCGCGCTGCCGCGAAGCTCATGAAGAGTGAGGCCCAGTTCCTGTAATGTGTCATGATGGAGGACGTGCGTGAAGACGACGAACGCGAGCAGTGGAATCCACAGCAGCGGCACATCACGCTGCCAGCGCCAGATGTAGAGTAGAATGCACGCGTAAACCGCCAGCAATTCCACCGCGGTCGCCGCGCGCGCAGACGGTGAAGCGTAGGGCTCCGCCTTCTTGTTGGCCAGCGTTGGATCAAGCCGGATCACAAAGCTCATTGTAAGGGAATCGCCGAAATCATGATGAAACTTCGTGGAAAATCACAGCAGTTCTTGAAGCGCCTGGCAGCCTCACGCGTTCAAACCTTGATGTGCGCGTTGTTGCTGACAGTTGGATTCGTGGCAGGCGGCCATTCGGCCTTGTCAGCGCCTGCCCGCCTTCGTCACGTTCTGGTGATTTCAGTGGATGGCATGCGGGCCAGCTTCTATATGAACCCTCCTCCAGGCGCCCAAATTCCAAACTTGCTCAGACTCAAAAAGGAAGGAAGCTTTGCCGAGGCTGTAGAGGGAGTTTATCCCACCCTGACCTATCCCTCTCATACCACGATTGTGACGGGATGCCTCCCTATCCAGCACGGCATTTATACCAACCTATCTTCGCGCATGGCGGGCAAGAATCCCTATGACTGGTTCTGGTTTGCCAAGTCGATCAAATGCGTCACGCTCTGGGATGAAGCGCGGAATCATGGTCTCACCACAGCTTCCATCACCTGGCCTGTTACGACGGGCGCCGACATTGACTGGGACGTGCCTGAAATCTGGAGGCCGGCTGCAAGCCCAAAGCCCGATCCGCTCTATGTGGCGACATTTATGAAGCCGACGTTCGCCATGGAGATCTTGAAAGCTTTGGGACCTCCTCAGGGCCGACTGAGCGAGGACTCGCTTCGGACGCGCCTTGCTGTTTACGTGCTTGAAAAACACAAGCCTGATCTCATGCTGGTGCATCTGGCGGATCTCGATGAAGCTGAGCACGACGCAGGTCCGGAAAGTTCGAAGGCGACGGCTGTTCTTTCACAAGTTGACGGGCACATCGGGGAGATTCTGAAGGCGGTTCAGGATGCGGGATTAGAGACTGATACCGACGTTTTCATCGTCTCAGACCACGGATTCCTGCCCATCCGCCGCATCATTCATCCCGACACGCTCCTAGTTAAAGCGGGCCTGTTGACGGCGGATAAACAAGGAAATATCACCGGCGGCCGAATCGCCACGGTCTCGAACGGCGGATCGTTCTTCATTTACTGGCCGCAAGGCGAACGTATGCGGTCGCGCGTTAACCGGGCGCTAAAGCCGCTCTTCGATCGCAACCTGGTTTGGGCAACGCTTGGGCCGGGCGCCCTGAAAGATCTGGGCGCGGACCCTGGCGCGCGAATCGCGCTGGATGCGCCTGATGGCGCGATGTTCGACCGCGCAGGCCGAGGTCCGCTGGTCACCGATCAGCCACAGACCGGCGGCACACATGGCTATCTGCCCTTCCGCGAGGGATTGGCGTCGTCATTCATCGCCTGGGGGCCTGACATCAGGCCGGGAACTGACCTGCACCGTATCCGCATAATCTCAATTGGGCCGACAATCCTGAAAGCGATGGGCATTAGCGATCCGAAGTTTGGAGACGCTCCGCCCCTCGGCGACATCTGGAAGCGAACGAACTCGTCACGCTCAGGCGCAGACCAGGCTTCATCAAGATGATTGGCTTTGAAGCAACCGTCGCACCAGTTCTTCAGCTTCGCTTATTGGGATTGCGGGATATTGAAACAACTGCTCCCAGGAAACGTCGGGGAACCCTCGGCGCGTAATCCGCGCGGGAAGTTGCTCGCGGATGATCTCGGGGCTGGCCGTGGGGAGCGCCATTAAGACTTCAAAAATCACCTCGTGGGCAGGTTCCCGCCAGCGATAGAGCCGGAGCGATTCCCGGGCGAGATGTCGCAGTGGCTCACCATGCTCTGCCCGGCAAAGCGCGCTCAGCATTTGGCGCTCCATCTCGATAACCGGATCGTCCATTTGCGATTTCTCCAAGGCAATCCTTTCCCAAGCACTACCATTCGCAATTACAGTGACGTATTCGCATCTCCCTTTCGGACAACCCCCTCACCCCCCTCTCCCCAAGGGGGCGAGGGAGAAAGGCTTTAATTTTCTTACTCTCTCTCCGCAAGCGGGGAGAGAATGGCGCGAAGCGGCGGTGGTGGGATTATTCCGCCTTCACGAAAACCACGCAAACTGGAGAGGAGATTTTGAGCACCTGGCCTGTTGGGGTGAGGCGGCCTGTTTCCTGATTGATTCGGAAGAGCACCACGGTGTCAGAGTCCTGGTTAGCGGCAAACAGGTATGAGCCGGTCGGATCAATCGCAAAGTTGCGCGGCGTTTTTCCCCGGGTTGAGACGTATTCGATGGGCGTCAGTTTTCCACTGCGAGCATTCACGCGGAACACGGCGATGCTATCGTCGCCGCGATTTGAGGCATAGAGAAACTTGCCGGAAGGATGCACCTCGATCTCAGCGCCGGTGCTTTCGCCGTGATAATCCCTGGGAAGGGTTGAGATGGCCTGGAATTCATGCAGGGCGCCGCGACTCGCATCATAAGTGAATGCCGTGAGAGTGGATCCCATCTCGCTGATCACATAGACAAATTTGCCGTTCGGGCTGAAGGCAAAATGGCGCGGCCCGGCGCCCGGCGCGACCTTCGCAAACGGTGGATCGTTTGGTTGGAGGGAACCGCTGGCCGGATCAAAGCGGTAGACCAGCAATTCATCAAGTCCTAAATCGGCGGCGAGGGCGAAGCGATTGTCAGGCGAGACACTGATGGAGTGAGCGTGAGGTCCTTCCTGGCGTTTCGGGTTCACGCTGTGGCCGGTATGCTGATCAAATGCGGATGCCTTGCCGAGGCTGCCATCTGCGAGCACGGGGAATACGGCCACGCTGCCGCTGCCATAGTTCGCCACCAGCACATACTTTCCGGTGTGGTCGAGAGAGACGTAGCAAGGCGCTGTTCCTCGTGAGGCAACCTGGTTCAGGAAAGTAAGCTTGCCGCTCTGGCGGTCGATCGCAAAAGCACTGACCGCCCCGGTCTTGTGGCCTTCGTAGTTATCCGTCTCATTGACGGCGTAAAGGAATCGCTCGCTTGGATCGACGGCGAGGAAAGACGGGTTGTCACTTTCCGCTGCCAATCCGAGCGGCATCGCCTTGCCCGTCGCTTCATCGAAACGATAGGCGTAAATACCCCTGCTCTTCTGCTGGGTGTAGGTGCCGATAAAGACCAGATTCCTTCCTTTCGCCGCCGGGTTCCCAAAAACCTGTGTTGAGGCTGCCAGCAACAATGCACCGGCCAGCCGCACAGATAGCGACCACCCGCTTCCAAGAATCTCGCTGCCTCGATGAATAAGCATCATCCAAGTTCCTCCACTCGTGACGTTTGGATCAGTAGATCAACTTCAGGGAAAACTGAAGCTGGCGCGATGGACCTGCCGTATGGTTGATAAAACCGAAGCCGGAGCCGCGAACGATATTGGCCGGTAAAGCGAAATTGACCAGATTGAAAACGTTGAAGAACTCCGAACGAAATTCCAGCGTGACCGCCTCGCCGCCGCTGCGGTGGCCGAGAGCCGTATCTTTGATGAGCGCGAAGTCATAATCCGCGAAGCCTGGACCGCGAAACGTGTCGCGCCCCAGCGTTCCAAAGCGGCCCTGATTCGGCCCGGTGCCGCCAGGGACGTTCAAGGGAATACTGAAAAGAGTGGAATTAAGTGCGCCTGATCCGAAATAGTCCTCTCGCACCGGGCGGCTCGTGGAAAGCATGAGCTTCGCAACCTGATCCGGACGGTCAGCGCCCGCCGCGCCCGCTCCTGTCTGCTGAATGCCTGAAAAGACCGAGAAAGGAGGGCCGCTGGTGAGCGTCGAAATGTTCAGCAACTCCCATCCGGAAGTCAGCTTTTGTCCCATGTTCCGCCGCAGAAATCCAACGCGGTCAAGACTCAGATTCTCGATAATGCTGAAACTCAGGACGTGCGTCAAATCGAAGGTGGAAGGGCCCTTGTCCGCTCCGGGATTCCGGGGATTTTGCGGGAAGGACTGAAGAATCGTTCCCGAAGAAGCGGAATTGAACCCGGCCAGGACCGCGCTCGTGTCATCCAGCGACTTGCTGTAGGTGTAACTCAATTGGAAACCCAGGCCCCAACGCGCGGAGGTTTTGGTCGCTGAAGCCTGCAAGGAATGATAGGTTGAATGAGAACGATTGGACATCAGATATTCAGGGCCGAATCCGCCCGCCGCCTGACCTGCCGCGTTGAAGCGCGTGAAAGGGGCAAAAGCAGGCGCAGCGCCCGGATAACTGTTGGGAAACATAACGCTCGCCAACTTAATCCCCATCGTCGCGACGTAATCCGCGTTGAACGTCACATCGCCGAAATGATGTTCGAGGCCGGCGGTATAGGTGGCGATATAGCCATTCTGAAAATTCCGGGATATGCCGAAGAGCGTGACCGGATGAATGCCGCTGCCGGGCGCCTGGGCGGCCACGTCTTCTTCAAATCGCTGGATATCCATCACCGTGTTCGGCGGCACAGTCATCGGGTTTGAAGAGGCGAAGAGCGGCGCTCCCTGCGCTGTGAAAAGACCCGGCAAGTGAATGGGAAGCGGCCCGTTGACGAACGGGATCGGAAAGCCCGGCGTTGTTGTGATGTAAGGGCTGACCACCATCGGAAAGCCGCCGGTGAGGAAATTATCCTGATAAAGATTGGTCAAGATGGTGGTGATCGCTCCGCCCGCGTGGAAGACCGTCTGCTTCGTGGCGCGCCAGTCGAGGCTGACGCGGGGCGCCCAGCCTCCCCAGTCGGTTGCATAGCGGTAAGGCGGTTGTGGGTAGAAAACGGCTTCCTCTATCACTCCTTTTCCCCACACCGGCGCCGGCTTTCCATCCGGCCCGAGAAAAACGGGACCTGAAGTGAGATGATGTCGCTCACGAATCGGCGTGTCCACCTCATACCGCAGCCCATAATTCAAGGTGAGATCATCAGCCAGTTTCCACGCATCTTGAAAATAGAAGTTATAAGCGTCGCGATGGACCGCGCTCTCGCCGATGTGGCTTCCCTGCGGGAAGAGCGGATAGGCGATTGAGGCGGTGTAACTGTAGGGCGTTGCGGTAAGGAGACCGGTGAGTGAATCCGGCAAAGGATCGCCAACATGAATATCGTGCTGGCCGCTTACCGAGGGGATTTCCACGGGCGAATAAGCCGTTCCTCCGCCGAACGTATATTGGCCATTGGGAGTGGTTCCAAAGATGGTGGTATCCCGATTGAAGCGGGTCTCAACGCCCAACTTGAACGCGTGTTTCCCGTGAAGGTAATTCACACTCTCCCTGAACTGAAAGAGATTGCCATAGGAGCCGGTTTCTGTCCCTCCCGCCGAATTAAAGGGCTCATAGAGTCCGTCGCCAAAGAGCAAAGCCGGCTGCGTGGTGTTGATGGAGGGGAAAACTGGCGTGGCGCGGATGAATCCCAGGGTGGATTCGGAAACGAGGTTTGGGGAAATCGTTCGGGTATATTTCAGGCCCACGTTGCGTTCGTGATCGAAGAAGCGAATGGCAAAGCTCGGATCAATGGCAAGCTGGCTGGGATTGGTGGTGGGGCCGGTGATGTTATCGAACGTAAAGCGCGCAAAGAGATGGGCTTTGTCAGAAACCTTGTGGTCCACGCGCAAAGAGAACTGATCGCTATTGGTTGTGACTGCGGCCGACGTGGCGAATGTCCGCGCGCCGTAAGGGCCTTCAGGATCGTTGGGCAAAGGATAATGCGCAAGCACGGGAGCGACTGCGGGACTGACAGGAACAATCAAAGTGTCTCCCGGAAAGGCGGTCGTGTCCAGGCCCATGCGCTCGGATAGGGTGGGAACAGAAAGCACCTGGGTCGTGCCCAGAATCTGCCGGAATCCCTGGTATTCACCGAAGTAGTAAGTCCGTCCTTTGCCGTCGTAAATGCCGGGCAGCGTCACCGGCCCGCCGTTCGTAAACCCAAACTCATTGCGTTCAAAATGCGGCAAACGGCCTGGATTAACAGCGCTGCGACGGTCAAAGAAATTGCAGGCATCCAGGCTGGAATTGCGGAGAAACTCGAAAACGTCTCCATGCACCGCAGAGGTTCCGGATTTCGTGATCACGTTCGTATACGATGCGGCGCCCTCGCCAATTTCCGCGGGCATCACTCCGGAACTCGATTTGATCTCCTGAATGGCGTCCACATTGAAGTTATCGAAGGTTGCGCCGCCGAGTTCCGGATCGGTGATATCAATTCCATCCATGGCGAACACCGCCGTGACGCCCCGCTGTCCATTCACAGCGTACTGCTGGGTAAAATTGGCCGCGCCGTTGGCGTCGGTCATGGTTCCTGCCGCAAGCAGTAGCAACTGTCCAAAGTCACGGCCGTTTAAGGGAAGTTTTGAGACCTGCTTGCCGGTGAGATTCTCACCTCCTGTTGCAACGTCGCCCGTAGGCTGAGCGCCGTTCGCGTCTGACGGCCCTGCGGCGGCCGAAACGAGCCGAACCGCCAATTGCCCGGCTCCTGAAATCTCAAGATTTGCCTTTAGCTTTTCTCCAGCTTTCAAGCTGACGACGCCTCGGCTGCTCACCTCAACATCGTCTGAACGCACGGAGACGCTGTATCGGCCGCTCGGAAGGTCAGAAAAAGAGAAGACGCCTTGCCGGTTGGTGATCGCCTTAAAATGCAGGCCGCTTGACGCCTCGCGCAGTTCGACCACGGCCCCGGAGAGAGGCTTGCCTCCGGTTTCGTTCAGCACGCCTGACCACGAGGCCAATCGTGGACTCTGGCCCTCGAGAGTCTGTAAGGCTAGAGGCAGCAGAAGGAAAGCGGTCAAAAGGCGTCCGATTACAGAACAGGTCATTGTTATCCTTGCAGGTCAGAAAACGCCGGAGGTTTGAATCCTGCTTACAGCCAGGCTTATAGCTTCATCCAGAGATTCAGGCGGGTCCAGAAGAATGTTTCGAGCCAACCGCCTCGCGCGTTCTTTGGTTTCCTCATCGCGGATATATTCCACCGGGGATTTGCCGTCAATGCGAGCGAGCATGAGCCCGCCCAGATGCCGCAAAGTCATTCGTTCCAGATCGGGATGTCGATGGCTTTCGATGTCCGCAAGCAGCGCTTGCCAGAATCTCCGCGCAGTCTGAAAGTAAAGTTCCGCAAACCCGGGCTGGTGAAGCGCTTTTAAGAACAGATGATTCAGCAGGAAACCTGAATCAAACGTCGGATCACCCCAGTGCACCACCTCAAAATCGATCAGGAAAATATTCCCGTCTTTGACAAGCATGTTCTTCGGACTGTAGTCGCCGTGAACGAGCGCCGTGCGAATGCCCCAGGAGTCCGCGATGAGTTGTTGGTAAGCAGCCTTCAATTCCGGGTGTCGCGCCGCCGTGGTGCGATAGTAGGGATCAATCCGCAGTTGATCAAACACGGTTCGATCCTCGAATTGTGTTCGCAGGTTCGGATGGTTATGAGCCGCGCTCATGAGCATGGCCAACAATTCTCCGGCCCTGCGCCCAATCTCAAGATCCACTTGTCCCGCCAGGAGTAGCTCTTTCCACACGTTGGAGCCTTGAGGCGCGGCGGTCATGACATAAACGTAGTTCCGCCGGTCAATATCGATGATTTGCGGCAACGACGAGTGCCCCAGAACATCCCGCAGGGATTGAATCGCTTCGGCTTCACGGAAAATCCGTTCACGCTCAGATCGCCAATCGTCTTCCACCCGAAGCTTATCGAGCGACTGCTTCACGA
>DATGKJ010000056.1:0-5539 GCA_035294685.1 Terriglobia bacterium
GCCCGGTAAACTTCACGTTGGTCGGAAGCAGAACCGGAAGATCGCTCTCCGGAACAGGCACAACTCCGCATTTTCCGCAATAGATGATCGGAATGGGCGTGCCCCAATAGCGCTGGCGGGAAATCCCCCAGTCTCGAATCCGATACTGCACCGTTCCCTGGCCGAAGCCCTTCGCTTCCGCCTCCTCCGTCATCCGTTCGATGGCTTCTTCGGAAGTAAGGCCGCTGAATGAGCCGGAATTTACCAGTCTGCCATATTCCACAAACGCGCCCTGAGTGATATCCACCGGCTCGTTATTTCGCGGCACAATCACCTGGGGGATTGGCAACCCATAAGCAGAGCAAAATTCAAAATCGCGCTGGTCGTGCGCCGGCACCGCCATCACCGCGCCGGTTCCATATTCCACGAGGACAAAATTCGCCACCCACACCGGCACACTTTCGCCGCTATACGGATTGCGGGCGTTGAATCCTGTGAACACGCCTTGCTTTTCCAGATTTACTTCAACGCGCGCCCGGACCGCTGAAGCTTTAACCCGCTCCACTGTGTCGCGCAATTCCGCCGATGAACTCGACAGGGCAATCAACTTCTCAACCAGGGGATGTTCTGGAGCCAGCAGAAGGGCGGAGCAGCCGAAGATCGTATCCACACGAGTGGTAAACACGCGGATCGGCTCGCCGGAACCCTCCAGTGTAAAGTCCACGAATGTGCCTTTCGATTTGCCAATCCAATTCTGCTGCATGGCGAGGACGCGTTCCGGCCAGCGCACCAGTTCTTTCATATCCTCCAGCAGGCGCTCGGCATAGGCCGTGATCTTCAGGAACCATTGCTCCAGTTCTCGCTCGATCACCGGCGTATCCTCATGCCGCCAGCAGCAGCCATTCACAACCTGCTCGTTGGCCAGCACGGTTTCGCACTGCGGGCACCAGTTCACCCGGCTCTTCTTGCGATAAGCCAGGCCGCGCTCATACATGCGCAGGAAAAACCACTGGTTCCAGCGATAATATTCCGGCTTGCAGGTGGCAATCTCGCGCCGCCAGTCATAGCTGAATCCCAGGCGTTTGAGCTGGCCGCGCATGCGGTCAATGAAACTGAACGTGAACTCCGAAGGGTGCCGCTGGTGCTTGATCGCGGCGTTCTCCGCCGGCAATCCAAACGCATCCCAGCCGATGGGATGGAGCACGTTGTAGCCCTGCATCCACTTGTAGCGCGCAAGCGCATCGCCCAGAGTGTAATTGCGCACGTGGCCCATGTGGATGTCGCCGGAAGGGTAAGGCAGCATTTCCAGAACGTAATACTTCTTCCGTTCAGGCGCTGATTCAGCCTCGAAAAGCCGCGCCTCTTCCCAGCGTCGCTGCCACTTCGCTTCGATTTCCTGCGGATTGTAATTATCCATAGATTGGAGGTAGTTTTTAGCCTGTTCGCGTTTTCCTGCTTCCCGCTCCGTTTCGCGGAATCTCTCCTGCCAGCTTCCGCATCATGCGGATGTTCCGCAGGTCATCTCCCGGCCTGTCGATGGGCGTCTCACAAATAAAAGGGATGGAGGAGAGTTTGGGATGGCGCACAATGCGGCCAAACGCCTCCGCGCCAATCTGTCCCTTCCCGATATGCTCGTGACGGTCGGCATGTGACCCAAAGGCGCTCTTTGAATCGTTGGCATGAATCACGCGCACGCTTTTTAAGCCCAGGGTTGAATCAATTTTCCGGATCGTTTCTTCCAATCCTTCCGTGGTGTGAATCGGATAGCCGGCGGCAGAGCAGTGCGCTGAATCAATGCAGGCGGCTACGGGCAAATCCCGGCCCGCCTGCGCCACAATCTCGGCAACCTCTTCAAACGACCGGCCAATCGCCGATCCCTGTCCGGCGGTATTTTCAATCAGAATCGTGAGGCCGTCGAGACACAAGCCGTCAGCCGCTTCCTGAAGCGACTGCGCGCAATGAGCAATGGCTTGCGCGGGCGTGGTTCCTTTGCTGCTCCCTGGATGAGTCACCAGATAATCTGCGCCCAGCGCGACGGCTCGCTCGATTTCCTTCCGGAATGCTGCAATGGACCTCTCGCGAATGAAGGAGTCTGCCGAGGCCAGGTTGATCAGATAATTGTCATGCACCGCGACGGGCGTCAGTCCGTATTGCGCGCGAGCTTCCCGAAATGCTTCGCAGCGCTGGGCCGTCAGGTCCTGCGCCTGCCAGCCGCGAGGATTGGCGGAAAACATCTGGAAAGTATCGCAGCCCAGTTTCTTCGCTTGGTGAGCCGCATTTTCGACACCCCCGGCAATCGACGTGTGCACGCCCACTCTCATGGAATTCTCGCAAGGAGATTAAATTTTGATCATAACAAAGGGTGTTGGAATCCGCCACTTGGCAGGCCGCTGAAAAACGTTCCCGAAACATGCCGTTCCGACCCAGCGCAAAGCGATGAGGAATCTCACTTTGATGTTTGAGTAAAATCAAGCTGGAAGCACGTGTAAGCCTTCCACGGTTGCGAGCTTGCGCTGCCGTTGGTCAAAGCTATAGAAAGCCTCCGGCTTGAATGCGATAGCTGCTGCGACGTGAAGAAGATCAAGTGTTCTTACACCGAGTTTCGCCGTATGGCGACGAGAGAGGTTACGCGCAGTCCGCCAGACCTCTGAGCCTAACAGTTCCATCTGGAACAGCCCCACTCCCTGATGGCGAACAAATTCTTCGCGCACGGCTCGGGCCTCCCGGGAAGTCCAATCCTTGCGGGACACTCGCAGCTCAACGGCATTGAGAAATTCCATCTCCCCCAATGGCGTAAGAATGAAAACCGGCTGTCTCTTGATCAGAGCCGAAGCCTGAGCCGAGTTATCGTCTTCTCCGTATAGCGAGATGAGAAATCCGGTATCGGCGTAGGCGATCAATAGCGGCCACGCTCCTCGGTCACGAGTTCGGTTCCTGTACTCCGAGCTTTTCGATTGCCGAAGATTCTCTTGCGAAAGGCGGTAAAATCAGGATAGGTTTCCACGGATGGTCGAACCGGCAGCAGGCGCGCTACCACCTTCTGCCGCTTGCGAACTACAATCTCCTCACCCTTGCTCAGGCGAGCTTCAATCTCTGAGAAGTGATAGCGCAGATCTCGTATTGTCACATTCTTCATGTGACTCATTTTAGTATCACAAAAGAAGGTTGTCAATGAGAGTGGGAAAATGAATGACCCAACCCATGTCCTTATTGGCTGCCGTCGCTCTGTCGCCATGCCTGGCTTGCTCCGCTGGGTGCGCGCGCAGCGATATACTTCGCCATCATCTCAACCAATTCCGCATTCGACATGGGCTGCCAGCCGTGCCCCTTCATCGGACGACCATACTCGAAAGAGCCGCCATAGGGTGGATCATCCGCGTTTTCCAGGAAATCCTGAAGCAGGTAGACCGCGAGATTCAGATAGTAGTTGTCCATATCGCCGACATAGACGTGGATTTTCCCGGCCAGATCGGGCCCTAAACTCGCCCAATGGGTTTCAATGTAGTAGCGCAGGTCATAACCGTGATCGCGCATATAGTCGGCGACGCTATGATCAATTTTCCCGGTCAGTTTATCCCACAGAGGCGCTGGGTAGCCGTCTGACCCCACGGGTCCGTAAACCGCTTCCCAGGCTTCTAGTTGCTGGCCTGATCTTCCGTGGCTTCCGAGCGCTGCTTCCAGCCGGCTGAACTCGCGCACTGTTACCTCCGGCTGCCCGTCGGCCTTCCGCTCGATATAACGCTCGGGAAAAATCCAATGGTGTCCAGGCTCAACGAAAGCGTTGTCGTCTTCATAGATGTTCACCAGGTCGTAGCGGCGGAAATCCACAGGATCGGGGTAAAACGTCCAGACACCGCCGAAGAATTTGGGATGGTAGATCTGGAGGGCTAAAGACTCCCATCCGCCGGTTGAGCCTCCCGTCAGAAGTCGCGCATAGGGTTTGCGGATAATCCGAAAATGCGTCTCAATGTAGGGGATCAATTCCGTCATGATGGCATCGCCATAGGGGCCATTGTTGGCGGAGTCCACGGCGTAGGAATCGTCGAAATAAGGCGTGGGATGCTGGAAGGTAACGGCAATCATGCGCGGAAAATGGTCGGAATTCCAGGCCTGATAAAACTCGTAGCCGCGCAGAGAATCATCTTCCGTCGTGAAGCCGAATGGGGCAGTCAGGCTGAAATGCCCCTGGACGTAGATGACAGGATATTCGACGTTCGGATGCGAACTGTAGCCCTTTGGCAGAAGCACGGTTGCGCCCAGATACATCGGATGTCCCCAGAAATGGCTCAACAGCGCGCTCTGAATCTTGATGTGCTTCACCCACCGGGTATCGGAAGGCATCTTGATCGGTGGAATGACGCGCGTCAGACTCAACCTCACCACCTGATCGGACTTTGCATCGAGGTGCACGTGCTCGACAGAACTGTAAAGGTTACCGGGTGAGCGGTTGAATTGCTGACCTTCCCAGTGGTCCATGTGCGCCCAGATGGTGTGCCCGTCGGCGCGGAGAAACTGGGTGTAAATATTGACGAGCGCCTGGACGTAATAATCCCCGGCGGGAAGATCGTTGAGGCTGGGCAGGGGGTAGCCCAATGCGCTCGCATCAATCTGCGCTGTTTCGCCTGGCTTAAGCTGGTCAACATCGCGAGCGAAAAACGGCGGCGCATCTCCCCACGACCCCACCTGCAATCGCGGTTCAGGCGTATCCTTCCGGCTGATCATCACAAAAACGCGGCCAGTGATCGGCTCTGCGTGGGCGGCGGCGGGGAAAGAAATCTCAAATTTGAGATTTGAAATTCCAAAAGCGACCGTCGCCATCAGCAATGGGAACAGGCCAGCGGTGAGAAGAGTGAGCAGGGTTTTCCGGGGGTTCATCGTTATTTCCTGATTGTGGGCAACTCCGGGCAGCCGCTCCAGTTGCCGCAAAATTCCAAAGACTGTCATTTTGACGCCGAGCGAAGCGAGGCGGAAGAATCCCTGTATTTACAAAGCCAGGCAAATACAGGGATTCTTCCTTCGTTTCACTCAGAGCCTGTCCTGAGCGAAGTGAAGGAACCGCCTTCGGTTCCTCAGAATGGCCGTCTGCGAAGCTTTTCAGCAACATCTCAGCGCTACAACGCGAAGAGGCTTTTGAAATTCTCCAACACTCGCGCGCCCATTTCCTCTTCGCTTAGACCATGAAGAGCCGCCAACTGGCGGAGCACTTCGCGGACATAAGCCGGCTCGTTGCGTTTTCCCCGATAGGGGACCGGAGCCAGATAGGGGCTGTCGGTCTCAGTGAGCAGGCGGTCGAGGGGAATCTCTTGAGCGACCTTCCTCAAGTCTTCCGCCTTCTTAAACGTGAGGTTCCCGGCGAAGGAGACGCGAAATCCCCAATCCATCAGCTCAAAAGCATCTTCCCGAGCGCCACTGAAGCAGTGAAGAATTCCGCCCAGTCCGGTGGTGCGCCAATGATCCTTGAGAATTCGCCGCAAGTCTGTCCAGGCTTCGCGGCAGTGGATAATGATCGGCAGCTTCAATTCGCGCGCAAGCTCCAGTTGCCGGATCAGGATTTCCTGTT
>DATGKJ010000057.1:0-9185 GCA_035294685.1 Terriglobia bacterium
CCTCGTCATATTGGATGAAATCAATTACGCCATCAGCTATAAAATGCTCGATCCGGAAAAGGTTGCCGCGGCGTTGCGTCAGAAACCGGAAGCTGTCCACGTGATTCTGACGGGACGCAACGCCCACCCCTCGATCATCGAACAGGCGGATCTGGTCACAGAGATGCGCGAGGTGAAGCATCCTTATCAGAAGGGGATCGTGGCGCAACGAGGCATTGAATATTGAGCGATGGGATATTCGGTTATCTGTCGCTCCGGCTTCAGGTAGTGTCCTAAATCCGGCTTGCATCACGTGGCACGGCCATCTTGGCCGTGACGGTTCAACGCTTCACGG
Organism: Terriglobia bacterium; assembly: GCA_035294685.1. Classification (GTDB taxonomy): domain Bacteria; phylum Acidobacteriota; class Terriglobia; order UBA7540; family UBA7540; genus RH2-MAG17b. The sequence continues at coordinate 335 of DATGKJ010000057.1, forward strand.
GCGAGACGCCCGTGCACATGGCGAACGGGGACACTACCCGCCCTCAGGGTAGGAGGCGCGGGACAAGGTCTGGTGTTAAAATCAGGTAGTCCCGTGAAACAAGGACAGTTTTCCTGAACCTGATTGCAGGCCCGAAAATTGACTTCGATGAGTTGGTTTCGCAAAGAAAAGCAGCCACTGGAACCGCCCAAGGCCAAGCGAGTGCAGACAGAAGGCCTTTGGATCAAGTGTGCGAATTGCAAACAGACGCTCTGGAAGAAGGACCTGGAAGCCAATTTCCATTGCTGCCCCAAATGCGATTACCACTTCCGCATCTCAGCCCGTGAACGGCTGCGCATGCTCTTTGATGGCGGCCAGTACACGGAACACGACGCTGAACTCCGCTCGTCTGATCCTCTGGGTTTTAAGGATACGAAACCTTACCGTGACCGTCTCAAGAAAGCCGAGAAAGAAACCGGGTTGAAAGACGCTTTGATTACCGGCGAAGGTCTGCTCGAGGGGCGGCGCGTCGTGATTTGCGCGATGGAGTTCAACTTCATCGGCGGAAGCATGGGGGCGGTGGTGGGCGAAAAAATCGCGCGCGCCATTGATCGTTGCATCGCGCAGCGCTTGCCGCTCATCATTGTTTCCTGTTCGGGAGGGGCGCGGATGATGGAAGGTGCTATCAGCCTGATGCAAATGGCCAAAATCAGCGCTGCTCTGACCCGATTGGAGGAAGCCAGGCAGCCTTATATTTCGATTCTGACCGACCCCACCACCGGCGGCGTAACCGCCAGCTTTGCCATGCTGGGAGACTTAAATATTGCGGAGCCGGGCGCCCTGATTGGCTTTGCGGGGCCCCGGGTAATCGAGCAGACTATCCGGCAGAAACTGCCGGAAGGTTTCCAGAAAGCGGAGTTTCTTCTGGAACATGGCATGCTCGATGCAATTGTCCCCCGTAAGGAATTAAAAGCTTATCTCGGTCGAATTTTGGGCTTTTTAGCTGCGTCGGACTTTCAACGAGAGTCGGCAGCGCAAGGAGCGTGAGGCTGGATATTTGCGACCAGGCATGGCCCTTTAGTTCCTGCACAGCGGCTCCCTCATCCATGTCGCATTTCTTCGCCGACTGAGGAACGGCGATCAATCTTCGCACTATGAATTACGAGGAGTGCCTCCGTTATCTTGCCGATCTCGGCCATGAGTTGCGCGGCGTCAAGTTTGATCTCGTAGCCATCCAGCGCGTGCTGGCTGGACTTGGCCAGCCACACCTCCGCTATCCCACCGCGATCGTGGCGGGAACCAATGGCAAAGGTTCAACCTGCGCCATGCTCGCCTCGATTCTCCATTGTGCGGGCATCCGCGCCGGGCTTTACACTTCGCCGCATCTGGTGCGGGTGAATGAGCGGATTCAGGTCGGGAGGCAGGAAATCGCGGATGAAGCGTTTGCCGATTCCTTTACGGATGTCGCCAAAGCGGTGGAACAACTCCTTCATCAAAAAGCCTTACCGCAGCGCCCGAGCTTTTTTGAGTTTCTCACGGCAACCGCCTTTCTGCATTTTGCGCGAGAACAGGTGGATTTTGCTGTGCTGGAAGTCGGGATGGGAGGCAGGCTGGACGCCACGAATGTGACCGAGCCGCGCGTGGCCATTATCACCAATGTGGAACTCGACCATCAGGAATTTCTGGGGAATACCCGCGCGGCAATCGCCCGTGAAAAAGCCGGGATCATTAAGCCTCACCGGCCGGTGATATGGGGCGGCGACAACCTTGAGGCTGCGGAGGTAATCCGCCGAAAATGCCGGGAAGTGGGCGCCGAATTGCTCGAATTACCTCGCGCCGCCGAAATCTCCAACGTTCGTAACCACGAAGGCTGTTTCACTTTTGACCTTGCATTGTCGGGTTCCCATTTTCGTGAGCTTGCGCCGTCGCTTGCCGGAAGATTCCAGATTCAGAATGCGACGGCTGCCGTGGCTGCCGCCCTCAGCCTGCGCCAGCAGGGATTCGCAATTCCCATCGAGGCCATCGACGAAGGTTTGCATGAGGCAAGGTGGCCGGGACGGCTGGAGGTGGTGCAGGAACGACCGAGAATCGTATTGGATGGCGCGCACAATCCGGCCGCGGCGGAAGCCTTGTCGACTTTTGTGCGGGAGCAATTTCAAGGCCGGCAAGTGCGCCTGATCTATGCCTCCATGAGGGACAAAGCGATTGAGGAAATCTCCGATTTGCTTTTTCCGCTCGCATCAGAAGTTTATCTCACGCAAACCCCGTTGGCGCGCGCCGCGCAACCTGAAGAGATCCTTCAGCGTGCACGCTGCCGGCCTGAGCGCGTCGTGATTGAACCTGTCCCCGGGCAAGCGCTGGAGGCCGCCATTCAGGCCAGCGCGGAAGAAGATGTCATCCTGGTGGCTGGCTCGCTTTTTCTGGTGGGCGCTATTGAGCATTATCAACAGGAGAGGAGGACTGCGCTCGAACAATCCTCCCCTCCCTTGAGTGCAATGCGGCTGTAGCTGCTTATAATTTGTCGCTTGTGCCGCAAATTTCCCGCAATCGATGGAACCCGGAACTACTGAACGAAACGTGGAGATCCGCGCACCTGCGCAGGGTCAGGAGAAATCCGCGGGAAGCCGCTTCCGGGAATTCCTCAGTTTGCTGCGCGCGCTGTTTTTCACTGACCTGCTGATCTATTTTTACACAGTGGTCTGCGGGGCGGCGTCTCTGATCGGATCCCTGTTTGATTCGAAAGGGCGCTGGCAGCACGGCTGCGCGCGCCTGTGGTCCCGGCTCATTCTGAAAACCAGCAGGATTCAGCTCAAGGTGGAGGGGCTTGAGAATATTCCCCGCAACCGGACGCTGATCTTCTGCGCCAACCACCCGAGCGCCATGGATATTCCCATTCTTTTCGTTTGCCTGCCGGTTCAGTTCCGCTTTGTGGCCAAGCGCTCGTTATTCAATCTTCCATTTCTGGGATGGCATCTGTGGCGGTCAGGTCACATTCCGGTGGAGCGCGACAAGCCGCACAAGGCGATGAAAAGCATGGATCAGGCCGCGGAGCGCATTCGTGCGGGCTGCTCGGTCGTCCTGTTTCCGGAAGGGCATCGCAGCCGCGATGGCAGCCTGGGCGCCTTTAAGTCGGGATCATTTTATCTGGCGGTGAAGTCAGGAGCGCCCGTCGTCCCGGTCACCATTCGTGGAAGTCGGGCGGTTCTGAAACCGGATTCTCTCCATGTGCGGCCGGGTGTGGTTGAAATCGTCATCCACCCACCGATCTCGACTGAGCGCCTGACTGTGGATGATGTAAATTCGCTTTCCGCCCGCGTTCGGGAACGCATTCTTTCGCGATTCCAGCCGGAGGTTGTCGCAACTCATCCTTGAACTGATGATCCTCATCACCCTCCCTCCCAAGAGAGGCGAGGGAAAAAACCGGGTGAGGAGAATTGGGGAGTTGAGGGGATAGCGCAAACTTGACTCAAGTGCAACAAATCGGTCGAAATTAAAAAGTCCGGCATCATCTGACTGGGTGGCGCACCTATCCCGTTGTCCGGGATGTATGCGGCCACCGAAAGTCGCATACATGGCGCGAGCTGCCATGCATGCGCTGTCCCAGTCGCAGGGTGAGAACGATGAATTTACGGCAATCTGACTTCCAGATGCGGCGCTTCATAATTCCTGCCGCGAAACCTGCTGGGCTTGGCTGGCGGAGATCGCCCGCCGGAATCGTGCTTGGCCTGATCATTGCCTGTCTCGCCATGGTCTCTGTTCTATGCGCCCGTTCTGCGCAAAATCCCTCTCTTCCTCCTTCTCAAATAAATCCCGCAGCTCAGGCGCTTCTGAACCAGGCAATTCAGGCGTTGGGCGGGAGCGCATTTTTAAACGCCAGAACCTTGAGCAGCGCGGGGCGCATTTTCTCGATCGCGGATGGAGTGACTCAGGGCTTTGTGCAATACCAGAGCGCTATGGAGTTTCCCGATAAGCGCCGGCTTTCCTGCGGCCTGGGCAGCAAAAAGGGGGTTACTCTGATCAATCGCGACGATCAGGGTTGGGAGATTGACCGCTACGGGATGATCGAGCAGAGCCAGAAGCAGATCGAGCGGTGGAAGCTGGCCAATCGCTATAGCCTGGAAAATCTGCTTCGCCTGGGCATTCACGAGCCTGGCACTCTGATTCAGAAAGGCGGGCAGGACTTTGTGGATAATCTGCCGGCGCTGATCGTCGATATTATTGACGCCCGCCAGGTGGATGTGAAGCTTTATTTGAACAGCCAGACTTACCTACCCATGCGCATTGCTTATCGGTTGATGAACCCTCAGAGCCACGAGTGGGACGAATACGCGGACGTCTACGTGGACTATCGGGCCATTCAGGGCATTCAGACTCCCATGCACCTGATCCGATACCTGAACGGCGAGCGCGTGGCGGAGACTTTTCGTTTTCAGGTAAAGTACGGCGAGACGTTTCCTCCGGGCTTTTTCCAGCCGGGCGGCTAGGGAACGATACCGTCTGCTATAATGGCCGATGGGAGGCCCTTTGACTCCGAAACAACGTGTGCGGGCGACGACGATTCTGAGCGTGCGCCAGAATGGTCACCTGGCTATGGGCGGCGATGGGCAGGTGACGATGGGCGAGAGTGTCGTGAAGCAGAACGCCCGCAAAATTCGCCGTCTCTACAGCGATAAGGTTCTGGCTGGTTTTGCAGGCAGCACGGCGGACGCGCTCTCGCTCTTCTCGCGTTTTGAGCAGAAGCTCGAGGAATACCACGGAAACTTAAGCCGCGCCGTTGTGGAACTGGCCAAGGACTGGCGGACTGATAAAGCGCTGCGCCATCTGGAAGCTTTGCTGGTGGTCGCTGACGCGAAAAATACCTACTTGGTGAGCGGCAACGGTGATGTCATCGAGCCGGATGATGGCATTGTCGCGATCGGTTCGGGCGGATCTTACGCTTTATCTGCCGCGCGCGCCCTCGTCAAACATACCTCCCTGAGCCCCAGGGCGATTGTAGAAGAGGCTTTGCATATTGCCGGCCAGATTTGCATCTTTACGAACGAGCGCCTGGTGATTGAGGAATTGTAGTTCGGGATGGCTATAAACTATTGTGGTGACATTTTCTGTAGCGGCGCTGTCCTCAGCGCCGAATAATCGCCGATCGAGACGCTGACGCTACAGCCGAGGCTGTCACCGTAACCTACAGCGCTCAATAAAAGCGATCTGATGTCCTGAGTCGTATGCCACATAAATGCCCGGACCGAACCCTCGGGCGAGACACCTCGCGTCACGGATGAGAACCTGCCATGAACGAGGAACAACTGACAGCCAGCAACTGACTACGGACGATCTTCCCAATGGTTTTTTACTTGCCTGAAAGCATTGAAACCGCAACGACGCTGGAGGAAATGTCTCCGCGCCAGATCGTAACAGAACTGGATAAATACGTGGTGGGGCAATCCGACGCCAAGCGCTCGGTGGCTATTGCGTTGCGGAACCGTCTGCGGCGTCAGAAGCTTTCGGAAGAGCTTGCCGAGGAAATTCTTCCCAAAAATATCATCATGATCGGGCCGACCGGCGTTGGGAAAACCGAGATTGCCCGGCGCCTGGCGCGGCTCACGAATTCGCCTTTTCTCAAAGTTGAGGCTTCCCGGTTTACGGAAGTGGGGTATGTTGGCCGTGACGTGGAGTCCATGATCCGCGACCTGGTTGAAATCTCCATCGATATGGTGCGCGAGGAAAAAGTGAACGAGGTGGCGGAAAAGGCCGAGCAGAACGCGGAAGAGCGGCTTTTGGATCTTTTGCTTCCGCCTGTTCCCGCGCAACGCTCGGATAAAGTCCCGCCTGAAGATTCCGACCGACAGCGCGAGCAGCATCAGCGCACGCGGGAGAAGTTGCGCGCCCAGCTTCGCGAGGGGAAATTGGATGAGCGGCAGGTTGAAGTGGATGTCCGCGAGCGCAGCTTCCCGGCCTTTGAAATCATCTCTTCCCAGGGCATCGAAGAGATGGACATCAACATTAAGGATATTCTTCCCGGCCTCTTCGGGCAGCGTTCCAAGAAACGCCGCATGCGCGTTTCGGAAGCGATGGAATACCTGATTCAGGAAGAGGAAGGCAAGCTGATCGACATGGATCAGGTGACGCGCATCGCGGTGGAGCGCGCGGAGCAATCAGGCATCATCTTTCTGGATGAGATTGATAAGATTGCGGGCCGCGAGCGCGGGCACGGCCCGGATGTCAGCCGCGAAGGCGTGCAGCGCGATATCCTGCCGATTGTGGAAGGGACCACGGTGAATACCCGCTATGGCATGGTGCGCACCGACCACATCCTTTTCATCGCCGCCGGCGCTTTTCACGTGAGCAAACCTTCGGACCTGATTCCGGAACTTCAGGGCCGCTTCCCCATCCGCGTGGAGCTTCATTCGCTGACGGTGGAGGATTTCATCCGCATCTTGAAGGAGCCGAAAAGCGCCCTGGTCAAGCAGTATACGGCTTTGCTTGAGACGGAAGGCATCAAGCTGAGCTTCACCGAAGAAGCTCTGGAAGAGGTCGCAAAATATGCGGCTGTGGTGAACGAACAGGCAGAAAACATCGGCGCCCGTCGCCTGCATACCATCATGGAAAAGTTGCTGGACGAAATTTCCTTTGAAGGCCCCGACCTGAAAAAGAAAAACGTGCGGATTGACGTGGCTTACGTGCAGAAGCAGTTGGCGGATATTGTCAAGAATCAGGACCTGAGCCGCTACATCCTGTAGACAATCCCAATAACCCTGCCCTCGATGGAACCCCAGGGTAACTTACGCAATTCGGTTGAAAGTTGACGCGATGGCATCGGGTCAACGTCAACTCTAACCGCTCCGGCGTTATAAACGTGAGCCGCCTTTGATCCGGCCCTCTCGTCAATACATCAAAATTCTGCTTTTGGCCTTGTCCCTCGCAGCGGTCTGTTTGTTTTGGAACTGCGCGGCGGAAGGGCCGCCTCGCCCGCCTCGCATCCAGCGGCCCGCGAAAGTGACCGACCTCGCCGTGGCGCAGGTAGGCCGAACGCTGCGGCTCAGCTTCAACGCCCCGCTCCGGGCGATGGACGGGCGAAGGCTTACAAAGCCTATCGGCGTCGAAATCTTCCGCCAAGTGACGCCGCCTGGGGAATCTCCCTCAAATGTTTTTGTCGGCGTGAAACCCTGGGTTTCAATTTCGCCGCGCAATCTTGCCCGCTACCAGCATGAGCAGGAGATCGTTTATGAGGATCGTCTTTCCAGCCAGCAATTCGATCGCTCGGTCGGCGAGATCTTCTCGTTTATGGTCGTGACGCTGACGCGGGGCTTTCGGGGACGACCGAGGCTGAGCGATCCTTCAAACATTGCCCGGATAAAGCTTCTGGATGTTTCGCCTCCGATTCAAGGTTTGCAGGTCACCCAGGCGCCTCGGTCTTTGAATTTGCAGTGGGCCACTCCAACGCAGAGTCTCACAGGCGGCAGCCTGCCTCCACTTGTGGGCTACCGAATCTATCGCCGCCAGGAAGCGCATTCAGCCTCGACAACCAAGCTGGTGGCCGAAACACAGAAGCCTTCATTTTCTGATACGAACTTTCAATATGATCAAACGTATTCATACACCGTTCGAGCGGTTTTCGAGAAAGATGGGTATACCGCAGAGACCGCCGATTCCGTCCCCGCCAGCATTACCCCGCGTGATATCTTCCCGCCCAATCCGCCGCAGGGCCTGACAGCGGTTTTCACCGGGCGGGCGGTTCAATTGATCTGGAAGCCTGCGCTCGCCCCCGACATTGCCGGGTATAACGTCTATCGACAGGCGCAAGGCCAGTCGCCCGAACGCATGAACCCGGGACTGCTGCGCACCCCCGTTTTTTCGGATTCCACTGTCGTTCAAGGCAGGCAATATACCTACTGGGTGACAGCGGTGAATCTTGTCCACCATGAGAGTCTCCCTTCCCGGAAAGTAACGGTCGAAACGAGGTAACTTCGTTGCCGCGGCGAATGTTTTCAAATCTGAGGAGCCGAAAGGCGAAGAACCCCCACATTTGCCGCGTTTTGTAAACACAGCTCAGCAGAGCCGCAACCCAAGCCAAACTCCAGATTTCAGAAGCAGCGCTAACAAAAAATAAATCGAAGCGACAAGGTCGAAGCCCATCGATGCCTTATAATGAGTCTTTGCGCGGCTTCTGCGAGTCAGCTCAAATTTCCTGCCGCTCATTATCATCCATCTCTCAATGCCTGAATTGCCCGAAGTTGAAACCGTCCGGCGAGGACTGGAGCGCCGTGTTCTGGGGAGAACCATTTCCGCCGTTCAGGTCTTAAGCCCCTGGGTGATCCGCAGCGATCCCCGGAGCTTTGCGCGCGAAATTGGAGGCTGCCGGGTTGAAGGTTTGCGGCGAAAGGGCAAGACATTAGCGCTTGAACTTGAAAGCGGAAACTCCGCGCCTTGCCGTTATCTGATCGTGCGCCTGGGGATGACCGGCCAGTTGACCCTGACTCCGAGCGAATCTCCCCTTTTGCCCCACACCCACGTTCGCCTGCTGCTGGATGATGACGGCGAAGAACTCCGCTACCGCGACCCGCGCCGGTTTGGCATGCTGCGCTGTTCGACGCCTGCGGAGGCGGAAAAGATTTTCCGTTCTCTTGGTCCCGACGCGCTTGAGATCAGTCAGAAAGAATTTGAACAAGCGCTGCGCGGGCGTCGCGGCGCAATCAAAGGCTGGTTGCTCGATCAAAGCATGCTGGCCGGTCTGGGGAACATCTATGCTGACGAAGCGCTTTTTGAAGCGCGAATTCACCCGCAGACGCCTGCCGGAAAGATTCCAGACAATGCCCGCATCCTGCTCCATAAGGCGATTCGCAAAGTCCTTCAGCGCGCGGTGAACTTGCAGGGCACA
>DATGKJ010000058.1:0-9190 GCA_035294685.1 Terriglobia bacterium
CACGCCGGCCCTCAAGCCCCAAGCCCGCACCTCGTCGATCAGTTCCAGAGCCAGTTGCCACTTCGTCCGGAATGCCACTTCCTCGGGAACTCCCGCTTCGGTGCGCCGCGCCCCATCCCGCGCCCAACTCTCCGGCAAGTAGAGCCGCCAGCCCAGAATCGTGCTTTCTTCCGCCACGGCCTGATGCAGGCTCACCGCCACTTGGCAGTTTGCCGTCTTCCCCAGCGTGCCCGAATACTGGCGCTCCACCCCCACCGAATGGCGACCCTGCTTGGGGAAGCCCGTGTCGTCGATGACCCATACCGGGTCGGGCGCCAACTCCGCCGTCATGCGGCGGGCCAAGCGCTCCCAAACCGGAGCCCAAGGCCAGGGACTCTGTCCGATCAACTGCTGCATGGCTTGCACGTTGCCCTCGGGCAGCCGCGCCGCCATCGGTTCGATGGATTTGCGCTCGCCGTCCAGCAGCAGGCCGCGCACATACACCGAGCCCCACTGACGTCGCTCGCTCCGCCCCAGCGGCGCCAGCAGGTCGCCCAGGAATTGTTCCAAACGGTTTCGGCATTTCTCGATTTCGCTCGCAGTCATGAGCCGCAGCGTAACACCTTCCTCGCGGAAGGTCAATCTCACTTAACGTAGTAGTATTAGCCCTGGTTGAGTTGATCGATTTTCGCCGCCAGAATGAAGTCGCTCTCTGTGAGGCCATCAATTTTGTGCGTCCAGGTTTTTACCCCCACTTTTCCCCAAGCGAGGTAAATATCAGGATGATGTCCTTGCTGCTCTGCAAGCTCTCCGATTCGGTTCACAAACGCGAGCGCCTTCACAAAATCCGGGAATTTATAGGTTTTTTCCAGGTGATGCTCATTCACAACCTCCCAGCCGGGCACCTCGCTCTGTAACTTTTGGAGTTCCGCACCCTTCAGGGGCGGCACATCGCCTTTGCAAGGAACACATGTTTTACTCGCAAGCGTAGACATATCGAACCCCCTTTTCCAGATTATAGGGAAAGTCCTATCCCTCGGTCACAAGCTCTTCGTAACCCAAAAGCTACTCTGTTTATTATACACACAGGCGCTGATCCTTCAGCGGTCAGAGTAAGATTCAGAAAATGCTATACTTCTACTTCGGAAGCAAATTTTTATGCATCCTGGCTTACTATGGTGCGCGCTCGCACTTTACGGCTTGGGAATTGTTTTGGCGCTCCCATCCATCGCCCTGGGGCGCGCTCCACTCAGTTCTGCCGCCCTGACCGCTCTTTCGCTGGGCCTCATCCTGAATGCAGCATCTCTGGTGGTAGCGGCTTTACGGCTGCATCGACTTCCCGTCATTGATATTCAAAGCGCTTTATCGTTTTTTGCCTTTAATACTACGCTCGCCTTCTTTCTCGCCTACCGACGATATAAAGTGACGTGGCTTGGGGTGTTGATTCTGCCTTTTGTCTTTCTCATGACGCTGGCGGCGGCGCTCAATCCCGGACATCCGTTCACAGCGTCAACGCTGCGCGGAGGCTGGTTGGTGGTGCATGTTTCTGGCATGATTCTGGGTTATACGGGTTTATTCCTGACGTTTGTTGCTGCCGTAATGTATCTTTTACAGGAGAGCGAGCTCAAATCAAAACACCCTAAATCGCTCTATTACCGGCTGCCATCACTTGAGATTTGCGACCGAATTTACGACCGCTCGCTGGTCTTTGGACTGATCTGTTTGAGTGTGGGTATCCTGACCGGCTGCATATGGGCCAGCCGGGCTTGGCGCGGCCCGTGGGAGCTTGATCCTAAAATCCTGGCTTCGCTTCTGACTTGGTTCATCTATCTGCTTCTCTTTTCGACAAGGTTCAGCGGAAGCTGGCGCGGGCGTCGTTCAGCTTATGTGGCCATTCTTGGTTTTGCCGCGATGATGGTGACCTTTTTAGGGGTCAGTTTCCTGAGCGCGCAGCACGGGTATTTCCCTACGATTCATCAAATTCATTAAGGGGGATGAGCAACAAGAAACTCATAGTGAGCCGACGAAAGCAGTCTGGGAAAATTTGTTTGTGGAATTCTCAAGCAGTTGAATTCCGACACGGAAATCAAGACGCGCGGAGCCATATCAATCCGCTGCTGCCTGACTCTTTTTGTTCGCCTGGGGTAAGTGTTTTCTTGCCATGAATCTGATCCTCGCAGGAATTAATCATCGCACGGCGCCCGTCGAAGTGCGTGAGCGGATGAATATTCAGGAATCGCGCCTGGCCGCTGCGCTCACCGATCTTGTCCGTCGCGAGGGGATTCTTGAAGGCCTGATCCTTTCCACCTGCAACCGTGTGGAAGTAATCGCCAACATGGAAGAAAGCGTTGAGCCGGAAGCTGTTGTCCGCCGCTTTCTGGCCGATTACCATCACTGCAACCTGACTCCCTATGAAAAGCACCTTTACTGGTACAGGCAAGAGCAGGTGATCGAACATCTTTTTCGAGTAGCTTCAAGCCTCGATTCGATGATTGTCGGTGAGCCGCAGATTCTGGGCCAGGTAAAGCAGGCTTTTGCGATAGCGCAACAGGTTGGCGCGCTCAAAAGCGACCTCCACGAGATTATGAATCAGGCGCTGGCGGTTGGACGGCGAGTGCGTCGTGAGACAGAGGTGGGCAGCGCCGCCATTTCGGTTTCCTATGCCGCGGTGGAACTTGCCAGGAAAATCTTCGGAAGCCTCGATGGTAAAGTCGTCTTCCTTTTGGGCGCAGGCGAGATGAGTGAGCTTGCCGCGCGCCATCTGAGCTCCAGCGGGACCACGAGCATTTTCGTCAGCAACCGCACTTACGAACGGGCGCTGGAGCTTGCAGAAGCTTTTCACGGCAAGGCCATCCGTTTTGATCAAATTTTCCAGCACCTCCACAAGGCTGATATTGTGATCAGCTCCACAGGCGCTCCCTATTTTTTAATCCGTAGAGAACAGGCGGAGCGCATCCTGGCAGCAAGAAAAAACCGACCCATCTTTTTCATCGATATCGCAGTGCCTCGCGATATCGACCCGGCGGTCAACGATCTTGATAATGCATTTGTCTATGATATTGATGATCTTGCGCAAGTCGTTGAAGCGAACAAAAAGCAGCGCGAGCGCGAGGCCGCCTGGGCGGAAGAGATCGTCCGGCAGGAAGTCCAGAAAATGATGCATCGCCTCGCTTCCCGAGAGGTGGCGCCGACGATTGTGGCACTGGAACAACGCCTCAATCTGATTCGGGAGAATGAAACTGAACGTTTCCGCAGCCGCCTGAGTACCTTGACGCCCGAACAGCGAGAGGCGGTCGACGGCCTTACGCAGGCAATTTTAAACAAGATTCTGCATGGACCTATCAGCGAGCTTAAGCGCGCCGCAGGCCACCCGGACCGCGGGAACCTGGCCCAGACCATCCGCAAGATTTTTGGCGTGTCGGAATAGATCTGGGACATCGGGCGATTTAATCCCCTGACCCTATGAGACTCATTCTCGGTTCGCGCGGAAGCAAACTGGCTCTCTGGCAGGCGCACTGGATCAAAAGCCAACTCGAAGCGCAGGGCCATGAAACTGAAATCAGGGTTATCAGGACAAGCGGCGATAAGCTAGCAACAGCCTCTTTAGCACAGTCTGGAACGAAAGGTTTATTTGTAAAGGAAATTGAAGAAGCATTGCTGGAAGGCTCCGTTGATCTTGCCGTCCACAGCCTCAAGGACCTTCCTGTGGACCAGCCCGAAAGGCTTTGCGTCGCGGCGGTGCCCCCGCGCGAAGATGCGCGAGACGCGCTGATTGCACGGGATGGGCAAAAGTTGATGGACCTGCCGTCCGGCGCCCGCGTCGGCACCAGCAGCTTGCGGCGCCGATCCCAGTTGCTGGGTCTGCGAACCGATTTTGAAATTGTCCCTGTGCGCGGCAACGTCGATACCCGCCTTCGCAAGCTGGATGCCGGAGAATACGACGCGCTGGTGATGGCCGCGGCGGGCGCCCACCGGCTAGGATTTGCGCGCCGGATTACGGAGTACTTTTCGCCATGCCAGATGTGCCCTGCCGCGGGTCAGGGCGCACTGGCCGTGGAGATTCGCTGTGGCGATGAACGAGTCGCGCAAACGGTAAACTCTTTGGACGATCAAAATACTCATCTGGCGATCCGGGCGGAACGCGCTGTGCTGCGCCGCCTGGGGGGTGGGTGTCAGACGCCGATTGCAGCCTATGCCACGATCGAAGGAGATTGCATCACCATCATCGGAGTGGTCGCGGACCCTGACGGAACCAGAATCATTCGCGGCAGCGCTCGAGGTGAAAAGAACGATCCTGAAGCGACAGGCGCTCGGCTTGCGCAGGATTTGTTGAATCAAGGCGCCAAGGCCATTCTGCGCGGTTAGGTTGTTTGCCGAAGCGGTGTTCCAAGCCTTGTGTTTGCCTCATATTGGGTTATCAGCCTGGGGCAATCGCGCAAAAGGCGCTGTAATTTTCGCGCATCAATCGAAACCCGTCATTGCACTCAAACCTCAGTCATGCCAGGCAAAGTCTATCTTGTTGGGGCTGGGCCAGGTGATCCGGGCCTCCTGACCCTTAAAGGCAAAGTGGCTCTCGAAAGAGCCGATTGTGTAATTTACGACTTTCTCGCCAATGAGGCTTTGCTCCGCCATACGCGCGCTGATTGCGAGAAAATCTACGTGGGCAAGCGTGCTGGCCGCCACACCATGAGTCAGGACCGGATTAACCGCCTGCTCATCGACAAGGCCCGGCAAGGTTTGTGCGTGGTGCGACTCAAAGGCGGCGATCCTTTCATCTTTGGCCGTGGCGGCGAGGAGGCCATGGAGCTTTCGCTTGCGGGAATTCCATTCGAGGTGGTGCCGGGTGTTTCCGCAGGCCATGCGGCGCCAGCTTATGCAGGTATTCCGCTGACACATCGGGATCTTGCTTCCAGCGCCTGTTTTCTAACAGGCCACGAGGAGCCTTCCGATCCCGATTCCCCGCTCGCAAAAGTGATGGAGGACGCCTCTGTAACCCGCAAGGCCCAAACCCTGGTATTTTTTATGGGCGCGCGCACATTATCTGAGATCGCAGCCCTGCTCCTTAAGCAGGGCTGCGACCCCTCGATTCCGGCAGCGGTCATTCGCTGGGGCACCACGCCAAACCAGGAAGTGGTGACCGGAACTCTGGCCGATATCGCCTCCAAATCCGCGTCGATTCAGCCGCCAGCCCTGACGGTCATTGGCGAGGTAGTCAGGCTTCGAGAGAAGCTCCGGTGGTTTGAGCGTCTTCCCTTATTTGGAAAACGGATTGTGATCACACGCGCGCGAGAGCAAGCCAGTCCGTTGCGCGAAGCATTGGCGGAACGCGGCGCCGAAGTGGTTGAGATTCCCACCATTGAAATCCGCAATCCGGATTCCTGGAATCCACTGGATGATGCAATCCGCAGGCTTGAAGAATTCGATTTTCTCCTTGCGACCTCCGTCAATGGCGTTCGCAATTTCATGGCTCGACTTAAAGCCTGCGGGCGCGATGCGCGGGATTTAAAGGGCCTTGAGATTGGCGCTATCGGCCCGGCAACCACGAAAGAATTTGAATCAGCAGGTGTACGCGTCGATTTTACGCCAAGCGAATATCGCGCCGAAGGGTTGCTTGATGTTTTAGAAGGCCGGGATTTGACGGGAAAAGCTTTCCTGATCCCGCGGGCGCGGATTGCGCGCGACCTGGTCCCCCAAACTCTTCGTGAGCGCGGCGCCCAAGTTGAAGTGATTGAGGCCTATTATACTGCTGCCCCGGAATATAAACCGGAGGAACTGGAAGCGTTGCTTATTCCTCCGCCTGACGTCGTCACCTTCACCAGTTCATCCACCGCCATAAACTTTGCCAAGCTCCCATTCAGTGAAAAGGTTCGCAGCGGCCTCAAAAATGCCCAAAACGCCTCCATCGGCCCTGTCACATCCGCAACTCTCCGCAACCTTGGGATGAGCGTTAATATCGAAGCCAAAGTCTCCACCATCCCAGGACTTGTCCAAGCTATTGAGGATTCTTTCAGAGATCCGAGTTAATGATCGACTGACAGACTAAAGGTTTAAGATCTGCCGCAACTTGCGGGTCTGCGCGCGGCTGACAGGGATTTCAGTCTGCCTGCGATCGTCCATCTTTAATTGGAAAGAGCTTTTGAACCAGGGGACAACTTCTTTAATCCGGTTTATATTGATGAGATAAGAGCGGTGAACTCTCCAGAACGTCTGCGGGTCGAGGCTTGCTTGCAGTTCTTCAACCGTGCGGAAATTGGATTGCCCTTCAAAGTCCTTGGTCACAATGCTGATCACGCCATCTTCAATGCTGGCATAAATCACCTCATCAGAATCCACCAGGTGCAGCCTGCCGCCGCTCTTCACAATGAGCTTCGTCTTCTGCGGCGACTGGCGGTTCTTTTCAAGCATGTGTACCAACCGATCGATCTTCTCCCGCGTGGATTCGGCAGTCTCGATCATGTGACGGGCTTTGGTCACCGCTTTTTCCAGGCGCGACTTCGCAATCGGCTTTAAAAGGTAATCCAGTGCGTTCACTTCAAATGCCTGCACGGCATATTGATCGTAAGCCGTAATGAAGATGAAAAGCGGCAGCGGAATTTTCTTTTCCACCAATTTTTTAATGACGCCAAAACCATCTATGCCGGGAATCTGCACATCCAGAAAAACAAGCTGGGGATTGAGATCACGAATCAAGCTGACAGCTTCCACGCCGTTCTTGCCTTGCCCGACGATTTCGATATCCGGATAACTCTTCAAAAGGTACATCAGCTCATCGCGAGCAGGTTGCTCATCGTCCACAATCAGCGCGCCGATTTTCTTCAAAGACATCACCTCTCTTGCCAGATATGCTTATTCAGTGTCGATGGGATGGTTCTCGTCTCCTTGCACCGCTGAAACGTTCTCCCGGTTTTGCCGCCATCAAATTATAGCCTACCCACCCTCAGGCCAAAAGTTTCACTCGGATCCCTCCCCTGAATCGGGTATTAATTTTGTTACTCAAACATCTGGAAAATTCGGTTTAAATCATGTAATCTTCTGCCATCAAATGCTCAGCTTTAAACCATCTTTCGTAGGCCGCCGCAGCCGGAACCGGGTTCCGCGCGGAGACCCACCGAGGGGGTGAAACCATGAATAAAATTGTGCGATTGGCCCTTCTGCTGGGGGTGTGCATATTCGAAACATTCTCGCTCATGGCATCCCAGTCGCAGGCGCAGCCGCAAGTCGAGGCTTGCAAGGATCAGGAAACCGTGGTGACGACCGTTAAACAGGATATTCTGGATACCGTGAGCACGGTCAAAAAAGAGAGTCTTGACGATTTCGAAAGACAATTTCACCAGCAAGCTTCCATAAGCAAGCTTTCCATCTGCCTTGAGACCATCAACGACCTTTTGAGCTGTCTGGACAAAGCCAGCCACGATCCGCAGACGCCCAAAGACCAATTGGACTCAATCAAGTCGAAGCAAGCCGCTTACCAGAAGCTCAAGACTTTGGTGCAACAAGATATTGATTCACTCAAGGCCACGAAAGACTCAAAGACCGCGAAGGCGGAGATCGAGAAATACGACTTCGCGCACTGACTCAGCGCGTCTCGACGGGATGCTTTCCCTGGCTGATGAGCCCTTGTGCGTGTCATTCTGAACGATAGCGAAGAAACCTCGCATTTCGCCGAAAGAAGGCTGAGACTCTTCGTTATGCCCAGGATGACAGGCCATCGGCTGGGTCAATCCACTTTCGTCACGTCACACAAGGAGCATTCATCATCGATGCCTGTGCGCTTCCCTGCGCGCGTTCTGAGCAGCAAGACAGTTTTCAAAGGCAAAGTATTTCAGGTAACTGTTGATCGCATCGTGGAACCCGGAGGGGTGACGGCTGAACGCGATGTGGTTCATCACAACGGCTCTGTCGTAGTGCTGCCGCATCTGGCAAATGACTGTATCCTGCTCGTGCGGCAGTTTCGCTACCCCGTGCGCGAGTCCCTTTGGGAGCTTGTTGCAGGAGGCATCGATCCCGGTGAGACGCCTCTTCAGGCAGCCGCACGCGAACTGCTGGAGGAGACGGGCTATCGAGCGCGTACCTTCAGACCGATTCTTAAATTCTATTCGAGCCCTGGGTTCCTCACCGAGCAGATGCATCTTATCGAAGCTTTTAATCTTACTCCCGGTAAGGCCCAAAGGGAGCCTGACGAACGGATTCAAACGCGAACGTTCAGTATCGCTAAGCTCAAAGAAATGGTCCGCACCAAGCGGATCAAGGATGGCAAAACGCTTGTGGCCCTCTTTTGGCTCTTCCAGAAGGAGCCTGGCGGACGCCCGTAGAGCTTTAGCACAATGGGGCCAGCCTTAGAAATTTTTGAAGATGCCTCTTGACAGAAAGCACTCGCCATATTATTTATCTGCGTGTACGTTTACCGGCGTAGGATGGCCGATGGCCGTATCCTTGCTGCTGTAAGCGAAGACCCAGGTATATCCCAGAAAAATTCATTCTGCGCGAAAAGCATAAGGAGGATGGAAGTGGCAAGAGTTCAAGGCAAGGTGAAGTGGTTTAACAATACCAAAGGATACGGTTTTATTGGCCAGGATGGCGGGCCGGATGTCTTCGTACATTATTCGGCCATTCAGATGGATGGCTTTAAGACACTTCAGGAAGGAGAAACTGTAGAATTCGAGGTCGTGCAGGGCCAGAAAGGCCCACAGGCCGACAAGGTGACAAAAGCTTCTTAGCCAAGTCGCCGCCCCTTATCTCGAGTAGAGCAAAATAATCCCGAACACTGCCGATTTGACAAGAGCACGTGGCTTGCAAAGAGAGTCTGTAGCCAGGCTGCGAGAATCGTGTCAGATCTAACCTCTGGAAGTTTTCTCCTAAAGAAACCTTCCAGAGGGTTTCCGGAAAGTAAGGCTTGCTTCCAGGGTACGTCTTGTTTCCCGCAGCGCATCCCCAATGTGCGTTGTAATACAGAGGAGCGTGCCACGTTCTCCCCAAAGCGTTCGCTACCATTGGCGTGTTTTTGAGCAGCGGAGTAAACTTCCAACCGTTCATTCTGAATTCCACTCGCTATGTTAATCTATTGTCACTGCGGGCCTGTAGCTCAGATGGATAGAGCAACGGTTTCCTAAACCGTGGGTCGGGAGTTCGAATCTCCCCAGGCCTACCATGTTTTCAATAACTTGCAAGCGCGCCGCGCTCTAAGAGGGGAGCAAAAGTCAGTCTCCGCGCC
>DATGKJ010000059.1:0-3055 GCA_035294685.1 Terriglobia bacterium
AAACGGCGTGCTGAGCAGGGTTCGCATTTCGGCGCTTAAGCGCAAGCGCTCTGCCGCGCGGTCAAAGTGGTGGTCCACAATCTCGCGCGGGCTGGCCGCGCGCAGGGTTTCCTGAACAAACATGGCAATCCTCCTTTATGGGTTGTTGAAAAATTCATCCAGCCTGCCATTCTGGGCGGAGCGCAGCGAAGCGAAGAATCCCTGTATTTCGGCTTAGGGTAAACCCCGCGGAATCCATCACAGCGTCCATTTCTGGGGCGCGACTCCCCGCTTACGCGGGAATGACGACACCTGGGTCACAGCAAAGACCGTGCTATGCCTCAACCCGTTCCCCTTCGCCGCCGTCGTGACTGTAGGGTATCGCCTGGTTTTCCGCGACGGAGCCCCCGGCGTAAGGCCTCGGTTCCTGCCGCGACAGGGCGACAAGATCACCCAGACTGAAATGCTGGATGAAGTGACTTTTGCAGCGCGGGCAGCGCGTGAGCCGCGCCTTGTAGTAAATCCGGGCGCAGTTAAAGCACTGCGTGCTGACATCCTGATTCCGGCTGTGCGCCTCCATGGTTTCCTCCTGGATTATTGAAATCTTCTTTAAACGGAGCCTTAAGTTTGTTGGATGCGCGCAAAAGTCATAAGTAAAATTAGAAAGTTTGGATACAATAATTCGTGTTTTTCTAACAGCCCTCGCGCGATGTGGATGGGGGCAAATCTCGGGAAGATGGCCCTGCGTTAGCGTCATCAGCTTTGACGCGCCGCCATAGGTTTCGCTAGAATGGCGCTTCCATCCCTTGGTGAGAGGCTCTGCCGTGACCGGAAAGATCAGGATCGCTGTAGGCTCAGACCACGCCGGATTCGCGCTCAAAGAAAGCGTGCGCCATTACCTTGTGAGCCGAGGTTACGACGTGGAAGATTGCGGCGTTCACTCCGAAGAGCCTGCCGACTATCCTGATTCCGCCGAAAAGGTCGCCGTCCGGGTTTCACGCCATGAAGTTGAACGAGGCGTCCTGATTTGCGGCACCGGTCTCGGAGTGGCGATTGCAGCCAACAAGGTCCCGGGCGTTCGCGCCGCGACTTGCAATAACACGCTGCTCGCCCGTTTCGCTGGCGAGCATAACGACGCCAACATTCTCACCATGGGCGGGCGCATCGTGGATGAAGCCCAAGCCCAGAGAATTCTGGACGCCTGGCTTGGCGCAAAATTCGCCGGCGGCCGCCACCAGGAGCGCGTCCAGAAGATCACAAAGATCGAAGAAGAACAGGTTTCCGCTGGCAACTCGCTGAAACAGGGTTAGGAAGGCCGTCACTCTGAGCCTTAGCTTGTCATTCTGACGCCGAGCGCAGCGAGGCGGAAGAATCCCCGTATTATAGAATCAAGCAAATACAGTGATCCTTTCTTCGTTGCACTCAGGACCGCATTCGACTCCTCAGGATGACAGGCTGGATGATTTTTCAGCCCTGCCAGACAATCGCCCCAAAGTTGACGCTTCTTTGTGGCTGCCCTTATGATGGGGTGTGGCCACACTTTCCTGAAGTCAGACCACACGCAAATCCCGACAAGGAATATCGCCCATGAGCTTATCTCAGCCTTCCCGCCTGCGTTCGCTGGAGGAAGTCGATCCTGAAATTGCGCGGGCCATTGAAAACGAAGCCGAGCGCCAGGCGCGCACACTCGAACTGATTGCCTCGGAAAACTTCGTGAGCGAAGCCGTGCTTCAGGCGATGGGCTCGGTGATGACCAACAAATACGCTGAGGGGCTGCCCGGCAAGCGCTATTATGGCGGCTGCGAATACGTGGACGTGGCGGAGCAGCTTGCCATTGAGCGCGCCAAAAAGCTCTTTAACGCTGAGCACGCCAACGTCCAGGCCCACTCCGGCAGCCAGGCCAACCAGGCGGTTTACATGACGGTTTTGAAGCCGGGCGACAAGATTCTGGGCATGAACCTTGCGCACGGCGGCCACCTGACGCACGGCCATCCGCTGAACCTTTCCGGCAAGCTCTACCAGATTATTCCCTACGGCGTGCGCAAGGATACCGAGACTATCGATTACGACGAGGTGGAAAGACTCGCGCAGGAGCATCAGCCCAGGCTGATTCTCGCGGGCGCCAGCGCCTATCCGCGCACCCTGGATTTTGAGCGCTTCGCTTCCATCGCCCAGAAGTGCGGAGCGGTCTTTATGGTGGATATGGCGCATATCGCGGGACTCGTGGCGGCAGGGCTCCATCCCAGCCCCATTCCGCACGCCGACTTCGTCACCACCACCACGCACAAGACGTTGCGCGGGCCGCGTGGCGGGGCCGTATTTTGCAAGGCGCAATACGCCAAAGAACTGGACAAGACCATATTTCCCGGCATTCAGGGTGGCCCGCTCATGCACATCATTGCAGCCAAAGCCGTGTGTTTCCACGAGGCGCTGCAACCGGAATTCCGCGACTATCAGAAGCAGATCATCCTGAACGCCAGAACGCTCGCCGGAACGTTAGCGGAAAAAGGCTTTCGGGTTGTCTCCGGCGGAACGGATACCCACCTGATGCTGGTGGATGTCTACTCGCGCAAAGTTACCGGCAAGCAGGCGCAGGAAGCCCTGGAGCGCGCGGGAATCACGGTGAACAAAAACGCCATTCCTTTCGATGTGAACCCGCCCATGGTCGCAAGCGGCATTCGCATCGGCACGCCTGCCGTCACAACGCGAGGGATGAAAGAGGCGGAAATGCGGCGCATCGGCGACTGGATTTCTGAAGCGCTCAACAACCTCGAAAATGCCTCAGTGCTTGAACGAATCCGCAAGGAAGTCTACGCCCTCACAGACCAGTTCCCTCTCTATGAGAACCGCCGTCCGGCTGTGGCGCGAGTGCGTTAGCGGACCGTAACGAAAGCAAACTCACCAAGCCGATGGGCCTGTCATCCTGGGCGTTGCGAAGGATCTCTGTATGGTGTGCTCTGGATAGACTCCCCGCAGGTAGAGTCGAGGGCGGGCGCGATAGCAACAAAATAGCGGCCTCGTTTCCCGTCCCCGCTCATCGAACCGGACGTGCGGATTTCCCACATCCGGCTCTCCG
>DATGKJ010000060.1:0-3518 GCA_035294685.1 Terriglobia bacterium
GAAGCATCACCGTCATCTTGTACCAGGTTTCATACATTTCGCGGCCGTAAATTCCCTTCAACGTCAGCATGTTAAAGATGACGGTGCGCCAGTCAATCGACATCTCGTTCGGCGGAATCCCCAGGATGGCGATCTTGGCTCCGTGGCTCATGTTGGCCAGCATTTCACGGAAAGCCGAAGGATTGCCTGACATTTCGAGGCCCACGTCGAAACCTTCAGCCATGCCCAACCTTTTCTGCACGTCGGAAAGCTTTTCCTGCCGCGCGTCCACCGCCTTGGTAACGCCCATCTTCCGCGCAAGCTCCAGGCGATAGGGATTAACGTCGGTCACCACGACGAATCGCGCACCGGCATGGCGCACCACCGCCGCCGCCATCAGGCCGATAGGCCCTGCGCCGGTAATCAACACGTCCTCACCCAGCACCGGAAAGGATAGCGCGGTATGGACGGCATTTCCGAAAGGATCGAAAATCGCTGCGATATCCTGATCCACCGAAGGATGATGGCGCCAGATATTCGTCATCGGCAGCGCAATATATTCGGCAAAGGCCCCCGGGCGGTTGACGCCGACGCCCTGCATCTTCGCGCAGAGATGCCGTCGGCCTGCAAGGCAATTGCGGCAATGGCCGCAAACCACGTGTCCTTCTCCGCTGACAATGTCACCTGGAAAGAAGTCGGGGACGTGAGCGCCGACCTCCACAATCTCGCCGACGAACTCATGGCCAATCACAAGCGGCACAGGAATAGTCTTTTGCGCCCAATCATCCCATTGATAAATGTGGAGATCGGTTCCGCAAATGCCCGCGCGTCGCACTCGAATGAGCACATCGTTGATGCCGATTCGAGGAGTTTCCACATCTTCAAGCCATAGTCCAGGCTCTCTTCTGCTTTTGACGAGCGCTTTCATTCGCTGCCCCTTTCTTCAGGCCGATCGCTCGCGGAGTTTGGCCGCTCGGCGCCATCGCCCCATTGTAGCGTGAATGTTCCGAATGGCGAGGCAACGGTTTTCGGCATGTTGCTGAAAAATTCTGGCGGCTTGCCATTTCGCGGAGCCGGAAAAACAGTGATCAGTGAAGAGTGAAGAGTTATGAGCATTGGGTGACGGGTGAAAAAACACCTGTGGCTGCTTTGCGCCCGTCGACTTATAACTCAGCACTCTTCACTGGTCACTCGTCACTTTCCACTCATCACTGCCGTCAGGATTCCTCGCGGAGTTTACCCTGAGTGTCCGCCCGCCGGTTGGCGGGTCCATAGCGCCAGAAACTTCTGTTTGCCTCTACGCAGAATCAACAACTTACGTGAAGTTTCTGGAGAGCATTGATGAACAGAAAATAAACGACTTAGCTCAAAAATCAGGAAGTTGTTCGTCGTTCAGTGACATGGGATTGGCATGTAGGGGCGCATGGCATGCGCCCTGGGGCGGACGCCGTCCGCCCCTACGTTCGCAGTCTGTCATTCGGAGCGCGGTGCAACGAAGCGAAGAATCTCTGCATGGGTCTGATTCTCAAAATACAAAAATTCTTCGCTCGCTCAGAAGGGTAGGAACCGAGGTTTGGCCGCGCCTTTGGAACTCCGTACGGCCCTTCGCAATTGCCGTGACGCATTGACGCTGTCCTTTTCGATCGCCCCCTCGCCAACATGGGTTATCCCCCGAGAATTTCGTTGACAGCGCGTTCCTCGGATGATAGGCTAGTTATGTGGGTCTATTAAACTTGCTGGAAAAAATTGGGCCTCCCTCCATGCGATTATCCCCGGAAAAGGAAATCAAAGTCGGATTTGGCCTGGCGCTGGCGGCGCTGGCCGCGCTGGGCATCGCCCAGTATCAGAGCGCGCGGCATTTTGCTCAGAAGAGCCATAGGGTGGTTCACAGCAATCAGGTCCTTCGGGAGCTTGAGGCGACGGTGAATCTTATTGATGACGCCGAGGCCGCAGAGCGCGGCTACGTGATGACAGGCGGAAGCAGCTATCTGAAGCCCTACCGGAAATCGGCCCGGGAAGTCAACGATCACCTCAACCGGCTTCGCGAGCTGACGGCAGATGATCCAGACCAGCAACAATGGCTTCGGCAGCTTCAGCCGCTTGTTTCCAGAATATTTCACATCTTCCAGCGCTCGATTGCATTGCGCCAGAGCAACGGTTTTTCATCGGCCAGAGAACTCATCCTTGCGGGAAGCGCGCAGGAAGTGATGACTTCGATCCGAATGCTGTTGGGGGATATGCGGGATGAAGAATTCCGGTTGCTGCGGGAACGGAATGCGGCGGCAGAAGCGGGCCATTGGAAGACGCTGCACTTCATTCTTCTCGGAACGTTCGCGGCCCTGGCGATCATCAGCGCAGCGGCCCTCCTGATCCTCTCCGACGTTCGGCAACGCGTCCAGGCGGAGCAGGAATTACAGCGCGAGCGCGATCTCCTCCACACGCTCATGGATAACGTCCCGGATTTTATCTATTTCAAGGACCCTGCCAGCCGATTTACCCGAATCAACCAGGCTCAGGCGCGATTGCTGGGCTTAAACGATCCCGCCGAAGCGCTCGGGAAGACCGATTTCGATTACTTCACCCCGGAGCACGCTCAGGAAGCATTTGAGGACGAGCAGGCCATCCTGCGCACGGGAAAACCCGTTATCAACAAAATTGAGCGGGCCAGCCGCCCCGGTCAGCCTCCCGTCTGGGTCTCCACCACCAAAATGATCATCCGCGATGTGAAGGGAGAGGTGATCGGGACCTTCGGCGTGAGCCGTGACATGACAGAGCGCCGGCAGGCTGAGGAAGCCCTCCGCGCCAGTGAGGAAAAGTTTCGCGCCGTGGCTGACACCGCCAATGACGCCATTATTTCCGCAGATCAGTTCGGAAATATCCGTTATTGGAATGTGGCAGCGGAACGCATCTTTGGCTATTCAGAAAGCGAAATTCTCGGCAAGCCGCTCACCCTGGTGGTCCCCGAACGTCTTCGGGACAAACATGAAAAGGGCATGCAGCGATATCTTGAAACGGGGCAATCCCGCCTGCTTGGGAAGACTGTCGAACTGATAGGGCTGCGCAAGGATAGGAGCGAATTTCCGCTGGATCTCTCACTGGCAAGCTGGCGAACCGCTGAGGGCGTCTTTTTCACCGGTCTCATCCGGGATATTACCGTCCGCAAGCAGGCTGAGAAGGCGCTGCTTCAGGCGAAGGAAGAACTGGAAAAGCGCGTCGCTGAGCGGACCGCAGAGCTGGCTGAAGTCAACGCGCAACTCAAGAGCGAACTGGTTCTTCGGAAACACGCGGAAGAGGAAATCAGAACGCTGAATGAAAGCCTTGAGCGCCGCGTCCATGAGCGCACCGCCCAACTGGAGGAGGCGAATAAAGAATTGGAAGCTTTCACTTATACCGTGGCCCATGACTTGCGCGCTCCGCTCCGGCACATGAGCGGCTTTGCCAGAATTCTTGTGGAAGAATACGCGCCCGCGCTGGATGAAAATGCGCGGCATTATCTCGACCGAGTCAGCGGAGGGGCGCGGCACATGGGCCAGTTGGTG
>DATGKJ010000061.1:0-3269 GCA_035294685.1 Terriglobia bacterium
CTCCGTTCAGCACTGACAAACGCAATCGCACTCCCTATGTGCAGGAGTGGAATTTCGATGTCCAGCACACCTTCGGAACAAACTGGCTGGTGGATTTAGGTTACATCGGCGACACAGGGCAAAAACTTCCGCAACGCAGGAATCAGAATATTGCCCGGCCAGACTCTACCGGCACAATACCCATCCAGCAGCGCGTGCCCTATCCAAACTTGAGCTGGATTTTGCTGGCATACAACGGCGGATGGTCCAGCTACAATGCGTTGACGGCAAGGGTTGAGAAACGTTTCTCTCAAGGGTTTTCTTTTCTCGCTTCATATACCTGGGAACATGCCTTAGACTTGGGCGGGACTGACGATTTCTCAATGGCCTCCTGTTGCTTCAAGGTGCTGGATAAAGGCAATTCGGATTACATGGTCCCACAGCGGCTGACACTGAGTTACGTCTATGAGCTTCCGGTCGGCAGGGGCAAACACTTTCTACCGGGCGCGGCGGGATTCACTGACAAACTGGTCAGCGGATGGCAGTTAAGCGGCATCACAACGTTTTCAATGGGGCAGTTTGGAACCCCTGTATTGGGATTTGACTGGACAAACCTGGGAGCTTTCAGCACGTCTTTGCCCGACAGGATTGGAAATCCCGTGCCGGTCAATCGGACCTATCAAAATTGGGTGACACCCAGCGCCTTTATAACTCCTGGATGCCCTTCCTTCACTCGCTGTGCGAACGGCGTTCATGTGGAAGGCGATGCGGCTCGAAACAGCATTGAGTTTCCAGGAATCAATAACTGGGACCTGGCCATCATCAAAAACACCCGGATCGGCGAGCTCCTTTCCGCTCAGTTCCGGGCGGAAATGTTTAATGCCTGGAACCATGCGCAATTTGGTCCGCCGAACCTAAGCCTGGCGAGCGGTCAATTTGGAAGAATCGGCTCTTTGCTGATCGCGCCACGCGAAATTCAGTTTGCTCTGAAGCTGATTTTTTAGGCGCTGCTGTTTGATCTGTTCTGAATTCACTTCGCGGAGGGAACGAACCTTGAGACAAACCCCGATCGGGCTTTTGCTATGCGCGTTAATCCTGGCCGGCTGCTCCCGTAGGCTGGCGCAGGTTGCATCCCAGACGCAAAAGGAGGCTTATGTGACCGTGGATTGGAACAAGGTCATTCGGGTTTCGAACACCAACGCGACGCTCCAGGTCGTGGTCAGCCCGCTCATGGCGCGAAATGCTCCCACCCACGACAGGATTTTTTCGGCCCTCCATGATCTGGGCGCTGACGATGTGCGCTATGTTCCGTGGTTACCCTATCCCAAGCTGGCGGTAGCCGAACTTGAGCCGCCGGCGAACGGCAGAACGTCCTGGGATTTCTCGCTCATCGATCCGTTTGCCGAAGACTTTGCGCAAGCCACTGAAGGGCACTCCACCATCTGGAACTTCAGCACCATTCCCCAGTGGATGTTCAGGACTCCGCAACCTGTCCCTTATCCCTCCGATCCCAATCAAGTGACGTGGAAATATGAGCAAGGCAGGGAACTGCGCGATTCCAGCATGAAGGAAGTGGCGGATTACTATGGGCGCCTCGTGAGTTGGTATACCCGAGGCGGATTTAAAGACGAATACGGCCAGGAGCACGCTTCTAATCACCATTACAAGATTGACTATTGGGAAGTGCTCAACGAAGTGGATTTCGAGCACTTCATGACGCCTCAGTTTTACACCGCGCTCTACGATGCGATTGTGGGCGCAATCCGGAAAGTGGATCCACACATGAAATTTGTAGGGTTGGCTCTGGCCAGCACTTCCCCCAATGCCGCTGTCACGGGCATGGCCCCCGCCTTTTTCGAATACTTTCTCAACCACAAGAACCACAAGCCGGGGATTCCGATCGATATGATTTCCTATCATTTCTATGCCACCCCAACGGCTGACCAGACCCCCGAGGTGCAGCAATATACCTTTTTCGCTCTGGCGGACTATTTCGTCGATGAAGTCGGCTACATTGAGTCTATTCGGCGTCGTCTCTCCCCTGAAACCGGGACGACGGCTGATGAAGTCGGCAGCTTCCTTTATGACGATAACGCCGTACCTCACGGACCCATACCCGATTCTTACTGGAACCTTAGCGCTGCGCTCTATGCCTATGTCTATGGGAATCTGGCGCGTCTTGGGATTGATGCGGTCGGCGAGTCAGCTTTGGCGCAGCTCCCCGGATTTTTCCCAAGCGTGAGCATGGTGGACTGGAAGACCGGCCAGCCGAACGCTCGTTACTGGGTTTTGAAGCTGATTCACAATCATTTAGGGCCGGGCGATAAACTGGTGGAGGCAAATGCCAGCACGCCTTATGTCTATGCGCAGGCCTTCATCGGGAAAGATGGAAGGCGCAAGATCTTGCTGGTGAACAAACGCGAGCGGCAGTTTCAGGTTTCGATTCCGGGGATTTCCGGCGGGCAGGAGGAATTTGTCGATGAGACGACAGGCTTCAAACCGCCGGAGACTGCGCATTTAAACAGCAATACGTTGACGCTCGGACGCCTGGGCGTGGCGGTCGTTACGGTGCAGCCGTGACAAAAATACAGGCTGCTGAACAACGTGTGGCCGCAGCTTTATGCCGCCCACCGCACTTGATGACTGAAAATTATAGTGACAACCCCTGCTGTAGCGCCGGCGCCCCCTTCCACCGGCGATTTTTTCAACGCTGACGGCCTGCCCTGAACGAAGTGCAGGGACAGCGCCGCTACAGGAAATCTTGTCACTGCAATTTACAAACTTCTGTTGATGACAAAAGGCGAGGCCCGCTGCGTGAAGTGCGGGAGGTGAATCTTGCGAATTACCGGTATCAAAGTTCATCCCGTTCCGATGAGCTCCTCATGGTTGAGCGAGAGCCTGGTTGCCAGCCCCATGTCGATCTATCCGCCCTACCGTGAAAAGCGCTCCAGTTGGTACGGCCCATGACTTCCGCCATCGTGGAAATTGAGACGGATGAGGGCATTCGAGGCTTGGGCGTGATCGGAGGCGGCAAGGGGAAACTTGCTCTGATTGTGATTGAAGAACAGTTCAGGAATCTCCTAATCGGGCAAAATCCCTTCCATATCGAACTCCTCTGGGAGCAGATGTTCCGTGCCTCGCAGTTTTATGGGCGGAAGGGCGCGGTAATTGAAGTCATCAGCGGCATTGACCTGGCGCTTTGGGATCTTGTCGGCAAGGCCCTCCATCAGCCGGTGTATAACCTGGTGGGTGGAAAAACTCGAGATAAGATTCCGGTCTACGTCACCGGC
>DATGKJ010000062.1:0-3567 GCA_035294685.1 Terriglobia bacterium
AACTGCGCAAAAAATTTGAAGAGACGGTTCAAGAGATCGCTGCGATTGATCCACATTCATTTCGCATAGGCCAGTTGCGGGCGGGTTATTACGAAGCCGCTGGAGAAAACCTGAAGGCCATCCAGGAACTGAAGACCTTGCTGGGACATGACCCCAAAGTAAGCGGCCTCCATTACACCCTGGGTTGCCTGTATATGGAGCAACGCCGATATGCGCCGGCCATCGCGGAGCTTCAAAAGGAACTTCTCCTGGATATGCCCTACCCGCGCACCTACCTCCAGATGGGGCACATCTATGTTGAAGAGCATCAACCCGAGCGGGCTTTGCCCTATCTTAAGAAAGCCGTTCAAATCGACTCTGGAAAGGCGATGTCGTGGGTGGAACTGGGCCGCGCCTATGAAGAAATGGGGCAGTTGAAAAAGTCGGCCAGCGCGCTTCAGAAGGGAATCCAGCTTGGAGATCAGGAATCCTCAACTTACTTTATACTGGGGCGGGTCTACAGGAAGCTAGGCAGGCAGGATTTAGCGCGCGCAGCGGTAGAAAAGAGCGAACAACTTTCCCGCCAGGAAAGCGCTCGTCAGATTGAACGTGTCCAGGAAGCGACCTCCGCATCCAAAACTCGTTAGCGCCCTGCTCGTACTCATCGGCTGCCGGCCCGCCGCACCCCAAACCCCCTCATTGGCAGCGCTCCTCGCGCAGGGACAGCGGGCGTTTAATTCAGGCAATTACACTCAAGCGCTTGAATCATTTGAAGAGGCGCGCAAGCTGTCTTCAGATTGCGCCATTCCATTTTTTATCGGCCTCACGCGCTACCGCCTGAAGCAGATTGATGAGGCAATTGTGGAATTCAGCAGCGCCGCCGCCTGCAATCCCTCTATGCCGGATGCCGGGATCGCCCTTGCCGAAGCATACGCTGAAAAGGGAGATGACAACCGCGCCCTGGCAGCCTATCAGACCGTGCTTAAACTTCAGCCCAATAATGTGGAGGCGCTCCGAGCTTCCGGCAAACTTTACCTGCGCCATGAAATGAATACTCAGGCTATTCCCTTGCTCGAACGCCTGGTACAGTTGCAACCCGCCGATCTTCAGGCGAAATGCAACCTCGCCTCTGCTTATGCAGCCACGGGAAGGTTTGAACAAGCTGAGAAAGAATTAGAACAGGCGCTCCGCGCCGATCCTGATAACGCTTCGGCTCTGGTCGGCCTGGGCGCCGTCTATCTAAGGACCAACCGAACGCAACAAGCGATTCCCTTGCTCCAGAGGGCTACGCAGTTGGCTTCCAACGACTCCAAGCCCTTCTACCTTCTCGGCTCAGCTTACAACCGGCTTGGCAAATACCTGAAAGCTGTTACAGAGCTTGAGCAGGCCGCTCGGCTTTCTCCCAACGATGCTGACATTTATTACCAACTGGCGAACGCCTGTGAGCACGCCGGGCGTTCAAAGGAGCGGCGGGCCGCCATGGAGCGCTTCGCCGCGTTGAAAAAACAATCCGAAAAAACATTCGAAGCTCATAGGGAAGCGATGAAGTTGCTTTTGCAGGCCAAACCGCTCGTCGATGCCGGGAAACTCCAGGCGGCATTGCAACTCGTCAAAGAGGCGCAACAACTTTATCCTGATAACGACCAGATCCTCTATCGCCTGGCAAGTCTCTACTACGACGCCGGACAATATGAGCCTGCGCATCAATGCGCGCAACAAGCTATTTCACGGGTCCCCTCAGAATGGAGCTATCACTATCTGATGGGATTGATTCAGGAACGCATCGGGAATTCCGCGCGAGCCCGCGATAGCTTCGAGACTGCCATCCAACTGAATCCCAAATCTGCCGAAGCGTACAATCAACTGGGGCAGCTTGCCCTCGAATCGAACGATCCGCAAAAGGCCATCGAAGAGTTCAAGCGCGCGCTTGCGCTTGATCCTCAGAAAGCCACCTACAAATTGAATTTGGAAGCGGCATATCGCGCGGCGAAGAAATAGCTGCGCCTATCGCTGCTACAACACGAAAACAGGAGCTTTCACACAACCGGACGAGGCATTGAGATGAGGAAACAACAAAGTCGGCGCAAGTTCCTGAGGCAGGTTGCGTTAGGCAGTGCTGCGGCGGGCGCAGGCGCGCTCGGTCTTACAAGTTGCTCTTCAAAACGCGGTGAACGCGAGCAAGGCAGCCCCCTTTACACATTCGATCTTACTTACACCTTGAGGTTGAATCGCGATAATCCAAAAGACCTGCGGAAAATCTACGATCACAGCCATTTCGTCTCCTCATTACAAGGGCTCGTAAACCGCGAGCTGCCGCGTCTCTATACGTTTCTGATGGGGCCTGAATCCGCAACTCGGGATATGACCTGGCTTCGCGAGCTGCCTTCCGGCACGCCGACGCTCGATCATTTCTGGCTTCGATTTTTGCAGCAGGATGACAAATGGCTGGGAAACTATCGCCAGGAATCGTTGCCTGATTTGGGCGCCCTTCTTGAGACGTTCAGAAACGAAGTCGAGGGGCTTGTCGTCTACGATGAAAAGGTTCCAGCCACCTCCAATGTGGCCTCAACCGTTGCGGGCGCTGAAAACCTTCTTTGTGTACGATACGATCCTGATCCCGACTCGCTCTATCAGTGGCTGACACGTTCTTCCCAGGGGCCCGGATTACCCGTAAAAGTCTGGCTGGTCCATCCCGACGGAAGCAGCCAATTCACAGGCCGGGGAACGATCCCCGATTCAAAAACTCCCTCCAGCGGCAGCGCAAAATGTGATGCCTATTTGTGGGCTAAAGAGAAATATCTGGATACGGGCCGCGCGAACGCCAGAAACATGGGCTATTATCTGGACGCCTATTGGCTCCAAAAACCGCAAGGCTATATTCCCGACCACAAGCTTTCGAACCATGATTACTTCATCGCTCAGCGCGGCTTTTTCTTCGATCTTTCCCCCTGGGGCGACGAGGCGCCGAATGATGATCCACATCAGCCGATAGGAACAGACTTGAAAACCCTGCAGGCTATTCTCCGTTCCGCATGGGAACAAACCGACGGAAAGGTAATGATTCATATCGGAGGATTCCCGCCGGTTGAGAGGAAGTATACGAAAGAGCAGGGCGGAAAGCATGAAGGCGTGCCCACCGAGTGGCACTTTGCGGAAATTTATTCCTGCTTTAACGCCTATATGGACGCAGATATTGGGTCGATCGCCGATATCGCCAACGTCTCCGTTTACCAGCACTATCCGCTTGCCGCGCGGTACACGCAAAAGCTGCCGACGATTGCCGATCTGAAAGAAAGAGGTTACATCACAGGAGAGGGGAAAGTAGTCCCCAAATTTTACGCCGCGGCTTACGTGGGGGACTATGACTCAACCGGTTGGATCTATCAGCGGATCCCGGATATGTGGAGCGACCCGGCTCGCGGCTCGGTTCCGTTAGGCTGGGCTTTTAATCCTAACCTCTCCGACCGATTCGCGCCCGGACTGGTTTATGTCAGAAGGAAAAGCTCATCTAACGACAGCTTTGTGGCCGGCGATTCAGGAGCCGGCTATGTAAACCCGATGGACCTGGTCGAGCCGCGAAAATGGTCA
>DATGKJ010000063.1:0-10546 GCA_035294685.1 Terriglobia bacterium
GGGGTGGTCACCATGAGCGCCTTGAGCGGCATCGATCAAGCCCTCTGGGACATCAAGGGAAAGGAATTAGGCAGGCCAGTGTGCGAACTGCTGGGAGGCCCGGTGCGAGATCGGCTCAGGTTTTACGATCATCTCGGAGGCGGAACGCTGGAGGGGATGTATAAAACGGCGGAGCCTGAAGAGTTCGCCGACAAAATTCAGGA
Source organism: Terriglobia bacterium (assembly GCA_035294685.1). Taxonomy (GTDB): domain Bacteria; phylum Acidobacteriota; class Terriglobia; order UBA7540; family UBA7540; genus RH2-MAG17b. The sequence continues at coordinate 204 of DATGKJ010000063.1, forward strand.
GAGCCTCCAGAAGGGCTTTACGGCCGTCAAGGCCATGCCAATTCCCGTTGCCGAGATGATTGAGAGCGCTGATGTGCTGAAGCATTCTGCGCGCTGCGTGGAAGCCATGCGTAAAGCCGCCGGAGACAGCATCGATATCATGCTTGACCTTCATGCGCGGACCACGCCCGCCGCTGCCATTCAGTTCGGACGATTGCTGACGGATTATAACCTTTACTGGTATGAAGAGCCCTGCTGGCCTGAACATGTGGACGGCCTCGTGGAAGTGGCGCGGGCGTTGCCCTTTCCCATTGCCACCGGCGAGCGGCTCGTTGGGCGCTGGCAATTCCGAGAGTTATTGGAAAAGCGCGCCTGCGCCATCGTTCAACCGGATGTTTCTCATTGCGGAGGCATTAGTGAGGCCCGCCGCATTGCGGCGATGGCAGAGACTTACAACATGTCGGTGGCTTGTCACAATCCGCAAGGGCCAATCAGTACGGCTGCGTCTTTGCACGTTGGATTTGCGGTTCCAAATTATCTCATCCAGGAGGTGGTACGCAAAGATGTGCCCTGGCGGAATGATGTGGTGACCGAGCCAATAAGTATGGAAGGCGGAGTTGCGCAGCCGCCGTCAGCTCCGGGCCTTGGCATCGACATCAACGAAAAGGAGGCAGCCAAGCATCCTTTTCAACCTGAAGTCATCATGGCGTACTTTCACAGGGATGGCTCTGTCGCGGATTGGTGATCCCGAAAGCTCCAGCACTACATCAATTCGGTGCGCCAGGCGCAGGGTGCGCGAAGGCGACTTCTCGCGTGGGCTGGCCGCTCTGAATCAGGACGGGCTCCTTTTCAAGAGCAAGGTCGAGCGTCTCCTGAATTGTCTTGACGTAACGCAGCTTTAACTCGCCCAGCAACTGTGACGAGAGATCTTCGCGGGCGTTCGGTTCATTTTCCTTGGGCAGCAGGACTTCCTGGATGCCGGCCCGTTTGGCGGCAAGCACCTTTTCCTTGATGCCCCCAACCGGCAGCACTTGACCGCTGAGCGTAATTTCGCCTGTCATGGCCAGGCGCTCGCGCACCGGCCTGCGCGTGAGCGCTGAGACCAGCGCTGTCACCATGGTGACGCCTGCTGAAGGTCCATCTTTGGGAATGGCGCCCGCCGGCACGTGAACATGGATGTCGTAGGTCTGGAAGAAGTCCGGGTCGATGTCGTAGTCCGCAGCATGTCCGCGCACCCAGGCCAAAGCGGCCTGCATGGATTCCTGCATAACGTGCCCCACGTGCCCGGTCATCGTGAAATGCTTTCCACCCTTCATGGCTGTGGCTTCCACAAAGAGCACGTCGCCCCCGGTAGGCGTCCAGGCCAGCCCTACTGCCACACCTGGCCGGCGTGTACGCTCGACGATCTCCGTCTCCAGGCGGAAACGAGGGACCCCCAGGAAGTCCTGAATATTCTCTGGAGTTAACTGAAGTTTTTCGTTTTGGCCCTCGGCAATGCGCCGCGCCTGTTTGCGGCAGAGCGTCGCGATCTCGCGTTCCAGATTGCGCACCCCTGCTTCACGCGTGTAATGCTGGATTACATAAGCGAGAGCTTCTCGCGTGAATTCAATCTGCTCGCCGTTGCGGACGCCGTGTTCTTCCGTCTGTTTCGGAATCAGGTGCCGGAAGGCAATCTCAATTTTTTCCTCTTCGGTATAGCCCTGAAGCTCAATCACTTCCATGCGGTCCAGCAAAGGCGGCGGAATGGTGTCCAGCACGTTGGCCGTGCAGATGAAGAGCACCTTCGAGAGATCAAATTGAACGTCCAGGTAATTGTCCCGGAAAGTCGCATTCTGCTCCGGGTCAAGCACTTCCAACAAAGCTGAGGAAGGATCGCCACGAAAATCGCGTCCGATCTTATCCACTTCATCGAGCACGAACACCGGGTCTCGCGTTTCAGCGCGCCGGATGCCCTGAATAATTTGTCCGGGCAGAGCTCCGATATAAGTCCTGCGGTGGCCGCGAATCTCCGCCTCATCGTGAATGCCGCCAAGCGACATCCGCACAAACTTCCGGTCCAACGACTTTGCAATGGACTTTGCCAGCGAGGTCTTGCCCACGCCCGGCGGCCCCACCAGGCACAAAATAGGCCCCTTTAATTGTGGCTTTAATTGCAAGACTGCCAGATAATCGAGGATACGTTCCTTGATTTTGTCCAGGTCGTAATGGTCGACATCCAGAATCGTCCGGGCCTTGTGGATGTCGACCTTGAGCTCGCTGACCTTATTCCAGGGAAGCGCTACCAGCCAGTCCAGATAGGTGCGCGTCACGTGGTAGTCTGCGGCGACGGGCGACATCTTCGAGAGACGATTGAGCTCCCGCAAAGCCTCTTTTTTAGCTTCCTCGGTCATTCCCGCCGCCTCGATCTTTTGACGGAGCTCTTCAATTTCGTGCTGCTCGTCGGCCTCGCCTAATTCTTTCTGGATCGCCTTCATCTGCTCGCGCAGATAGAACTCTCGCTGGCTTGCTGTCACCTGGTCCTGCACGTCGGATTGAATCTTGGAGCGCAACTGCTGCACTTCCACCTCGCGCGCAAGATGGCGATTGAGGCGTTCAAGCCGAGCGGAAAGGTCCAGACTCTCAAGCAGTTCCTGCTTTTCGGTGTTGGAAATCGATGGCAGATTGGCAGCAATAAAATCCGCCAGGCGCGCCGGGTCTTCAATATTCATGACCACCGTTTGCAGATCGTCCGATAAGCTTGGAGAGAGTTGCACAACCTGCTGGAAGAGCGAAGTGACGCTGCGCACCAGGGCATCGAAGCCTGGCGTATCCTGCGCTGGCAATACATCCTGGAGAGGCTTTACCTTGGCGCGCAGATAGGGCTCCGTGCTGACGATTTCCTCGATCGCGAGCCGCTGAAGTCCTTCGACAAAGATGAAAAGGTTCTGGCTGGGTAACTTGATGATCTTGTGAATGAAGGCCAGGGTGCCGATCTGGAAAAGATCTACAAGCTGCGGGTTATCAACCCGCGGATCGCGCTGAGCCAGGACTCCAATGAACTTTTCGTCCTCTTTTAAATCACTGATCAGTTTGAGCGAGCTTTCCCGCCCCACCGTCAGCGGCAGAATGGCGTTGGGAAACAGAACCGTCTCGCGGACCGGCAGAATCGGAAGTTGACTGAGATCGCCCACTTTTTTGTTATTGGGAGCAGCCATAAGCAATAAACCTCGCTTTCGCGGCGACGCTGAGGTTCACCATCTCTCGGGAGTTGAAACCATAGCCTCCATGATGGTATCGGCGCCCGCTTTCACGTGAAAGCACTGCAAAGCATACTTTAAGGTGAATCAAAATATCCACTTAATTTAGATGCAGACTTAACACCTTGTGATTCAAGGCCCTGTTGCGCGTCAAGACCGCCCCAAGGTATGCTCAGACAACCATACAGGCTTAAAAGGAGACGCAATTCATGCCCTTCAGGGATGCCCAACATGCCCGCCATCTCGGGTATGTTCGTCATTTCATTCATACCACTCCAAAAGTGATCATCTATCTCTCGATTCCCGGCGCCCTCATCGTGGCTTTTGTCATTGGTTACGCGCTGAAGCGACTTTTTAAGCGTTATCGAAAGAGGGCGCGCACCCCGGTGGGGGAGTTGCTGCTTGCCGTGCTTGCGGAATTGCCCATTCCGCTGCTGCTGCTGACCGCCGTTTATACTCTCATGGAAATCCTCACCTTGCCCGGCCGCTACCGCAAGGCTGGGTCGGAGCTTATCTTCACGCTCGTCGTCATCGTCATCTTCTACTTCATGACCAAGGGACTGGTGGGCTTCATGCACCGCCTGGCGTTGCGCGAGCCGAAGCTTGAGCGCATCACTCAGCCTACTTCCTTCGTCATCCGCCTCCTTTTTGTCATCCTGGCGGCCATCATCATCTTGGACAATCTGGGTATTCATCTGACGGCCATCTGGACCACGTTGGGCATCGGCAGCGTGGCGGTGGCTCTGGGTTTACAGGAAACGCTCAGTAACGCCTTCGCCGGATTGTACATCATGGCAGACCAGCCGGTAGCCCCCGGCGACTACGTGAAACTTGAGGGAGGATATGAAGGTTATGTGGTTCGGATTGGCTGGCGAGCCACTTCGCTGCGCACCCTGGCCAATAACATCATCTTCGTGCCCAATGCCAGCCTGGCCAAGGCGGTGATCACAAACTATTCGCGTCCGGAAGATCGCATGGGCATTGGCATTCAGGTCAGTGTAGCCTACGGAACGGACCCGAATCGCGTAGAGCGGGTTCTGCTTGAAATCGCTCGTGAGGCGGCCAAAGACGGGCTGGACGGCCTTCTGGCCTATCCCGAACCCTCCGTTCGTTTCATCCCGGGTTTTGGGGCCTCCTCTCTCGATTTTTCGCTTAACGTTCAGGTGCGACGCTTTGTGGACCAATATCCCGTCCAGAGCGAGCTTCGCAAAAGAATCGTGCAACGCTTTGAAAAAGAAGGAATTGATATGCCGTTTCCCACCCGGACTATCCTGCTGGATAAATCGGCGCTCGAAACGCTCAGCGGTCAGACACGCAAGCCCTAGCATGTCAAATTGTTCTATCCCCACCCTAATTTCCTCAATCGCAGGGAAAATGAGTGGGCTAACGCTCGTCAGCCTGGAAGGGCGTTTCACTGGCCATCTGTTGAGTCTCAAGAGCATTCAAAGCTGCGTAGCCCTGCTGGTCGTTGTCAAAGTAGATGAAGACTTGCTTCGCGCCCTCCTGGAGAAACTTCTCAGCGTGCCCGAGCCACTGGCGCAGTTGGGCTTTCAAATAGCGCCCCGCATATTTCTGGTGGGAGGGGCCATGGAGCCTGATGTAGGCGAAATCAGCGGTGAGGCGATGGAGCGATTTCTGACCGGCAAAATCGAAAAGACACAAAGCGCAATTGTGCTTTTCCAGCAGCGAGAAAATCTCCTCGTGAAACCAATCGGAGTCTCGCAGCTCAAATGCGTAGCGATGGTTCCCGGGCAAGGCAGCCAGGAAATCGCGCATCCTTTCCGCATTGCGTTTCCACCGTGGCGGCAATTGGAACAAAATCGGCCCCAACTTATGCCCCAGTTCGCCGGCGCAGGAGAGGAATTTCTCTAATGCCTTTTCAGGGTCTTTAAGCTTCTTCATATGCGTGATGTACCGGCTGGCTTTGACGGCGAAGATAAAAGCGGGCGGCGTGCTGTCTCTCCAGGCGACAAAGGTTTCCTGGTTCGGCAGATGATAGAAAGAGTTGTTGATTTCGACGGTAGAAAATCGGCGAGCGTAAAATTCTAACAGCTCGCCGCTCTGCGCGCGCTCGGGGTAAAAGGGTCCCTTCCAATGATCGTAGTGCCACCCGGAGGTTCCAACTAAAATCTTTTCTGCCATAAACACCTGCCATTTCAGCGGCATTTACGCCTTGTCGCTGAGATGAAGCGAAAGAACGCCCTAAAATTAGATTGACAGAAACCCGCGAAATCAGGAAAATAAAGGAGATGGCTAAGATCCGCATTCAATCTATGGAGCGCCGGGGCTGTTGTTGCTCTTGTTGTTGTCGTATCTCCCCGGCCGTGGGTTGACGCCAGACGCGATTATCCATTCGTGATCCTGTAGTTTAGGCCCATCGTCGGGAAGAACAAAACCCGACGATGGGTTTTTTATTTTTCGGGAGGTTCGTCAGAGTGGAGCAGGGAAATACAGGCGCCCTCAAGGAAACCAAGGCACAGAGGGCAGAGCGGCTTAAAAAAGCAAAGAATCCCTGGGAATGCTTTGCCGAAATCGAGGAATTTGCAAAGCATGGATTTGATTCTATTCCCGAGGAATGGCTGAAAACTTACTTCCGCTGGTGGGGTGTTTATACCCAGGGTGATGGGGCAGGCGTTCTGGGCGGCAAAGGCGGAGAAGGCAAGGCCGCGCCTTTCTTCATGGTGCGTATCCGGATTCCTAACGGTTTTTTGCGCAGCGATCAACTGCGAACCGTAGCCCAAATTGCCGAGAAGCATGCGCGAGGGTTTGCCGATCTGACGGTGCGGCAGAATATCCAGCTCCATTGGGTTACGATCGAGTCGCTGCCGGAGATTTTCCGCACCCTGTGGCAATGCGGGCTGACGACGATGGCTGCCTGCGGCGATGATACTCGCAACATCACCGGTTGCCCCTTGGCTGGCGTCGACGCGGCTGAGATTTGTGACGCCTCGCCGCTGGTCTTTGAAGCGCAGAAGATGCTGGTGGGAGCGGAGGACTTCTACAATCTCCCTCGGAAGTTCAAGATCTGCATCACGGGCTGCCCCGTTTGGTGCTCTTACCCGGAAATCAATGATGTTGGCCTGACAGCCCAAAAGCGAAAACTCAACGGCCAGTGGGAGACGGGTTTCTCCGTGCGCGTGGGCGGCGGGCTGTCCTCGCAGCCGCACTTTGCCGCGCGATTACCCGCTTTCGTGCGCTGGGACCAGGCGATGTCGGTAATTAAAGGCATTGCCGAAATTTTCCGCGATTCCGATTGCCTGCGCGAAGCCCGCGAAAGGGCGCGCTTGAAATATCTCTTTCTGCGCCATGGCTGGACGGCTGAAAGCCTTCTCCAGGCGCTCGAAGAACGCCTGGGTTTTCGTCTGGACCCACCGGAGCATGAAGAGCCGCCTTCAGACGTTTATCGCGACCACGTGGGCATCTATCCGCAAAAGCAGCCTGGGCGCTTTTATGTGGGCGTGGCGGTGCTGCGCGGGCGCGTGACGGCCCAGCAACTGGCTGCCGCCGCCGATCTTGCCGAACGTTATGGGGGCGGCGAGGCGCGAATCACCGGCATGCAAAACCTGGTGATCGTGAACGTGCCCAAGCATCATGTGGACCCTCTGGCGGACGGGCTTGAGGCGGTAGACTTGCGCATTTCCGCATCGCCTTTCTGGCGCGGCGCCATCTCCTGCACGGGCACCGAGTTCTGCAAGCTGGCGATTACCGAAACGAAGGGATTCACGAGCTGGCTGGTGGGAGAGTTGGAAAAGCGCATGCCTGGCTTCAATCAACATCTGAAGATTGACGTCACCGGCTGCCCCAACAGTTGCGGCCAGCACTGGATCGCCGATATCGGACTTGAAGGCAAGCGCATCAAAATTGACGGGAAACTGGTGGACGCCTACTACTTCTGCCTGGGCGGGGCCGTGGGAAAACACCAGGCGTTTTCCCGCCACATCGGTTATCGCTGCCCGACTGATGAAGTGCCGGATGCCATCACCCGCCTGCTCTATGCCTACCTGGACGAACGGGAAGAAGGCGAGAATTTCCGCAGTTTCTGCGCGCGCAGATCCGATGAGGAACTTCGGGCTGCTCTGGCCGGCGAGATCGCGGTGAACACCCCCGAAAATCCTTCCCTGGATGCCGTCCCCTGTTAAACTTCTAAATCAGAAAATGCTGTGCTCCTGAGGAGGTTCTCATGGCCCGCATTACGGCTATCTTTTCGGATGTTGGCGGGGTTCTCGCCACCAACGCCTGGGACCGGGAATCCCGAAAAAAGGCGGCTGAACAGTTCAGACTGGATTGGGTTGAATTTGAGGACCGTCACGAACTGGTGGTGAACGCCTTTGAAATGGGCCAGCTTGACCTCGATGAATATCTTGATCGAACAGTCTTTTATCGGCCACGAGACTTCACGAAAGAGCGGTTCCGGGAATTCATGTTTGCGCAATCGCAACCTTTCCCGGAATCGTTGGAACTATACGCGCGTCTCGCGGAGTCCGGAAAATATCTTCTGGCGACGCTTAACAATGAATCCCGACCGCTGAATTTATATCGCATTGAGCGGTTCGGGTTGCGGAAAATTTTCTCGGTCTTCTTCAGTTCCTGTTTTCTCGCCCTTACAAAACCACACGACGCATTTTATCGCCTCGCCTTGACCCTGACCCAGCGCCAGCCTGAAGAATGCCTCTTTGTGGATGATCGCTTGCTGAACGTGGAGCGCGCCCAGCAGTGCGGCATCCAAACCATTCATTGCCAGGATCCCAAACAGCTCGAAACTCAAATGCAGGCCCTGGGCATCGAAACCCGGTAGATTCCCGGCGTAACTGAAACACGCGACATGTCTCGGAGCTTGGATCTCGCGCCGAGCCTTTCCCATGTCATCCTGAGCGGCAGCGAAGAATCTCCGTATTTCAGCTCAGATCTGCAGGCCATCGTCTTTGCCAAGCCACTTACGTCGCACTAAGCTGAAGCCAGAACGTCAAAAACCATTCCATACATCTTGGACTCCCTGCGCTTCGCAAGTTAAATCTTTGTAAGGCGGTTTTTACGAGGATTTGATGCCTGATTCGCGCCACTCCGCCCAATAATATTTCTGAGCAGGCTGCGCTTCATCGCAGCTTTATCTCGAACAGGTTGCTGAAAAGCTCTTGCAGCCTGTCATTCCGAGAAGCCAGGGCGACGAGGAATCCGTATGTGCGCTATTTTTAGAGCTAGATTCCTCGCTCCGCTCGGAATGGCACGGTCTTGGAATGTTTTTTCCACAGCCTGCTAAAGATTTCATGCGGTTTCGTGGATTCCTTAATATCTCAGGAAAGCCACTCGCCCAACATTGAATTGAGTCGGAGGGTCTGAATGAGCGCAAGTGAAAGCAGATTTGAGTTTGCCCGCAGCACGTTCTGGAGGCTGCTTCCGTTGTTTTTCCTCCTGCTATCGTTTACAGCGCCAGCCTGGGCGCAGGTGGAAGCGTCGATTACCGGAGTCATCATCGACAGTTCAGGAGCCGTTATTGCGGGCGCCACAGTAAGCGTAAAAAACCTGGAAAACGGGTTTACTCGAAAAGCCATCACCAATGAAGCCGGGCGGTACGATCTGCCGTCCTTGCCTCTCGGGCGCTACGATGTGACGGCTGAAATGAAAGGATTCAAGTCCGAAGTGAAAACAGGAGTGACTCTCGTCGTCGGACAACAAGCGGTGGTGGACCTCACGCTCCAACCCGGTGAAGTCAAGGAGACAGTCACGGTAAAGGACGAAGGCCCGGTTGTGAACGTCACGACCCAGGAGATATCGGGATTAGTCGGAGAGCGACAAGTGAAGGACCTGCCGCTGAATGGCCGCAGCTATGACGGGCTGATGACGCTGAATCCCGGCATTGTGAATTACACGGCGGAAAGGTCGGGAGGCGTCGGGGTTTCCAATTCAGCCATCGGAAACATGTTCGCGGTTTCAGGAAGGCGTCCGCAGGAGAATCTTTTTCTCCTGAATGGGATTGAATATACAAGCGCGAGCGAAATTAACCTGACTCCGGGAGGAGCCAGTGGCGAATTGCTGGGAGTGGACGCCATCCGGGAATTTAATGTTATCACCGACGCCTACGGGGCCGAATATGGAAAACGCCCGGGCGCGCAAGTGAATATTGTGACCTCCTCCGGCTCCAACAAACTGCACGGGACCAGCTACGAGTTCCTGCGGAACAGCGCTCTGGATGCGCGCAACTTCTTCGATCAGGGCTCAATCCCGCAATTCGAGCGTAACGAATTCGGCGGCGCGCTTGGAGGGCCTCTTCAGAAGGAGAAGACATTCCTCTTTGGGAATTACGAAGGGTTCCGGCAGAAGCTCGGCCTCAGTGATGTGACTCTGGTTCCTGACAACAACGCGCGGCTGGGCTACTTGCCCGGCGCTGACGGAGCGTTGCTTCACGTCGGCGTGGAGCCGTCTGTCGCTCCTCTGCTTTCCTTATGGCCGGTCGAAAATGGACCCAATCTGGGAGGCGGGATCGGCGAGGCTTTCAGCCACCCGCTGCAAAATATCCGCGAGGATTTCGGGACCACAAGGCTTGACCATACCTTTTCGCAAAAAGACTCAATTTTCGGCGTCTATACCGTGGATGACAGCGCCGATCGGACTCCCACGGTGAATCCCTTCAGCGTCAATTTCGAGAGTCTCAGGGAGCAGGTGGTCAGCCTGCAGGAGACTCACGTCTTGTCGCCTACGGCGCTCAATACCGCGCGTTTCGGCTATTCTCGCGGGGGTTACTTCTTCACAGGTCTGCCTGCTGTGAACGCGCCCGGATTCATCGCCGGAGCGCCCGCCGGCGCTATTGTGATCGGGGGCGGGACTGCCTCCAACGCCGCAACGCAGATCAGCCCCGCCGGCAGTAACGTGGGGAGCAACTTCATCGCGGCGCGCAATCTCTTTACCTATGAAGATCGCGTGGATGTGAGCAAGGGCATTCATCAATTGAGCGGCGGAGTCTGGTTCCAGAGGATTCAAGCGAACGACAATATGGCGCAGGGACAGTTCGGCCAGGCGTCCTTTTCAAGCCTCGCCAATTTCCTGAAGGGCACGGTGAGCACTTTCACGGCCGTTCCCTCGTCGTCGCTTATGGGCTGGCGTTCCCTTGAAGGCGCCGTCTATTTTCAGGAT